>DASCRM010000040.1:0-10624 GCA_034406555.1 Dehalococcoidia bacterium
GAGGCCCATGTTCTCGACCTTGCGCAGCAGCTGTCCGACCCACGTATCGACGAGCGTCACCTCGCCCATGTACGTCGCTCGACCGACGTTCACGTGCTCCTCCGTCATCCCCGGCATGTCCTGCCAGCGTCCGTAGGCAGGATGCGAGGGCTGGCCGTCGAAGTCCGGCTTATAGAGCTCCGTGTAGTAGGCGGGCGGGTTCCACGGCTCGTGCGGATCCCACGTGTCGACGTACAGGAAGAAGTCCTCCTTGTAGTGATTTTCCAGCCAGTCGCCGGCGCGGGTCATCGTGCGCGCTACGTGGGTGTCGGCTTCCGTACTCCACCACGAGACGATGTCGCGGCCGTCGCTGCCGTACATCTGACCCTCGATGTTGAAGAAGGTGCGGAAGCCTCGGTCGTAGTTCATCCCGTTGCGCTGGTAGAAGGGCGTGTCAACGACCGCGGCCGTGTGCAGCCCCGCCCTAGCGAGGAGCTGAGCGAGCGTGGTGACCTCGCGGTCGAGCGGCCCCCACTGCATGAACGACATGGTGGAGCGCCCTGTCGCGTGGTCGGCCCGCGTCGGCATCGTCGGGAACGCGCTGATGTAATGGCGGTCGAAACGCGTCCCGCTGGCTGAGAGTGCATCGAGGGACGGCGTGTGGATGATCGGGTTCCCGTACGCCCCCATCGCGTCTCGTCGGTAGGTGTCAGAGGTGATCCAGATGACGTTCACGTACAGCCTCTCTCTCGCCTCGCCGGGCTAGTTGCGCGCAGTCTAGCAAGGTGGAGAGCGTGAGGACCGCTCCCCCTGAGGCTCGCATGAGCGCCCGCCGAGAGGTGCTATGTTCGGCTGGCACGGCGGTTCCGAGGTCGGAGGTCAGCGATGGCAGAAGCGATGGTCCCGCGCCAGGCAGATGTCGTGATCGTTGGCGGTGGCATCGTGGGCGCCGCCAGCGCCTACTACCTCGCGCAAAGAGGCGTCTCGGTCGTCCTCCTCGAGCGCGCAGAGGTCGGCGCCGAGCAGTCCGGCCGCAACTGGGGATTCGTTCGCCAGCAGGGGCGCCACCCGCTCGAGATCCCGCTGGCCGTCGAGAGCAACCGTATCTGGCAGTCCGCGGAGACCGATCTTGATGCAGACATTGAGTGGACGCGCGGCGGCAACCTCGGCTTCGCCCTGACAGAGGAGCGACTCGCGCAGTACGAGGGCTGGATCGAGGAAGCTCGCGGCCTGATCGATGCGCGGATCGTGACTCCTGACGAGATCCGGGGCTTGATCCGCGGGCTGAAAGGCGACGTCCTCGGCGGGCTCCACACGCCGAGCGATGGCCACGCCGACCCGGTGAAGGCGACGCGCGCCTTCGCCAGTGCCGCCGAGGCAGCCGGCGCCACCATCGTCACGGGATGCGCGGTCGACGGCATCGAGACAAGCGACGGCACGGTCATCGGCGTGAGCTCGGAGCGAGGTGAGATCGCCGCCTCGACGGTCGTCAACGCGGCCGGGGCGTGGTCGTCGAGGCTGCTCAGCGCCCTCGGGCTGCGGCTACCTCAGCGGTTGGTGCGCGCGACCGTCCAACGCACGACGCCGCTGCCCCCGATCACGAGCGCCGGCGTGTGGGCGGGTGGATTCTCATTCCGCCAGCGCCGCGATGGACGCGTGATCCTCGCGGGTGGGCGCGTCCAGCACGATATGACGCTGGCGAGCCTGCCGCAGCTGAGGCGTTTCCTGCCGAACTTCTGGCGCAACCGGGAGCTCTTCCGGCTGCGCGTGGGCCGCCCCCTGCTGCGCGACCTCGCAGATCGCATGAGCCGCGGCGAGCGCAGTCGCTACCCATTCCGCTCCGCCCATGCCACCGACCCGGGGCCCGACCAACAACTAGCCGAACGAGCGCTGCAGATGTTCCGCGAGTGGCTCCCGGAGGCAGGTGCCGTGGAGAGCGAGCAGCAGTGGGCCGGCGTGATCGACTCGACGCCGGACGCGATCCCCGTGATCGACGCTCTCGACTCGCCGCGAGGACTGGTCGTGGCCACCGGCTTCAGCGGCCACGGATTCGCGCTCGGGCCGATCGCCGGGCGACTGGTCTCCGAACTAATCGTCGACGAGACGCCCTCGCTCGACCTCACGGGCTTCCGCTACGCCCGCTTCGCCGAGAACGCACTGGCCGAGCCTCGGGCGGTGCTATAGTCGGGCCCGCGACGGCGGACGCGGGTGCCCGAGGGCGCTCGAACGCTCCGTAGTCGCCCGCGTTTCACGCTTCACGGAGGTGCCCATGCCGACCGCGCTGCGTTCACAGCGACCCGCGGTTCGCGGCGTCACGCACATGGCGGCGTCCGGGCACTACCTCGCCACCGCTGCCGCCCATCGCATCCTGGAGGACGGCGGCAACGCGACCGACGCCGGCGTAGCTGCAGGCATCGTCCTCGGCGTGACGCTGCCGCAGTGGGTCACTTTCGGCGGTGTCGCACCGGTGATGGTCTACAGCGCTGAGAGCGGCAACGTCTCGACCGTGAGCGGGCTCGGCCGCTGGCCACAGTCGGCCACGCTGGAGGCGGTCACCGATCGAACCAACGGCGGGCCACCCTCGGCGATTGATCGCATCGTTACACCCGCTGCGCCGGACGCATGGCTGACGACCCTCGAGCGATTCGGGACGATGTCGTTCGAGGAGGTCGTCGCGCCGGCACGTGAGATCTGCCGCGACGGATTCGTCATCCAGGGCACGGTGGCACACCTGCTGCCGACCATGGGGCCGATGATCGACAGCTCACGGGGGCTGAGCGACCTGCTGGCGCCCGGTGGCGAGCTCCTCAGCGAGGGCGATCGCCTCGAACAGCCGCAACTGGCGGCGACCTTCGACCGCCTGATCAACGCCGAGCGCGCCGCCAGCGTCGGCGGGCGCGCGACCGCCATCCGCGCCGCGCGCGACGAGTTCTACCGAGGCGACATCGCCCGTGAAATCGCGGCGTTCGTGGGGGAGCGCGACGGGTTTCTCGGCTACGACGACCTCGCCGACTTCAGCGTCGGGATCGAACCGCCGCTGACCGGCCGCTTTGGGGAGCTCACGGTGAACACATGCGGCCCCTGGTGCCAGGGGCCCGTGCTGATCGAGGTACTGCAGATCCTCGATGGCGTCGATCTCGCGGCGCTCGGTCACAACAGCGCCGACTACGTGCACACGCTGGTCGAGGCGATCAAACTCGCGTTCTCGGACCGGCACTACTACTTCGGCGACCCCGACTTCGTGCGTGTGCCGATCGAGGGGCTCACCTCGCCCTCGTTCGGGGCGGAGCGACGCGAACAGATCGACGCGACGCGCGCACACCCGGGGATGCCACCGCCCGGCGACCCGTTCCCGCACCAGTCGGAGCCTCGAGGCGACTGGGAACTCGCGACCGAGCCGCAGTCGACATTGACACCCGTGGAGCAGGACACGAGCTACGTCTGCGTCATTGACCGCTGGGGCAACGGATTCTCGGCGACTCCAAGCGACGCCTACCAGAACTACATCCCCGAGCTGGGATTCGGCATCTCGTCCCGGGGGTCGCAGTCATGGCTGGACCCCGATCACCCCTCGGTGCTCGCGCCCGGGAAACGCCCGCGCCTGACACCGAACCCGGCGATGGCGTTCAAGGATGGGAAGCTCTACCTCACTCTCGGAACCCCGGGCCTCGACGTGCAGGTGCAGGCGATGACCCAGTTGCTCGCGAACATCGAGGTGTTCGGCCTCGACCCGCAGGAGGCGATCGAGGCTCCCCGCTTCGCGAGCTTCAGCTTCCCGCTCACCGGAATGTTCGGGCGCTACGAGCCCGGCGTCTTGCGCTGCGAATCGGGGGTCGGCGCAGACACGATCGCCGAGCTGTCCTCGCGCGGACACGTCGCCGAGGACTGGGGCGAACGCAACTACCTCGCGGGGGGTCTCTGCGCGATCCAGGTCGACCACGACCGGGGCACGCTCACCGCCGGCGCCGACTTCCGTCGCGACGGCTACGCAATGGGGCGCTGAAGGTCCGATGCCAACCGAGACTCATCTCCTCATCGACAGCCGCGAACCATTTGCGGCCGGAGTCCATTTCGGGGAGGTGGGACCGTATGAACGTCTCACCGGGCGCATCAAATTCGCAGTCGACCCCTCGTCTCAGTTCTACGCAGATGTTGTGGATCTTCCCCACGCGTCGGTGAACGCCGAGGGTCGTGTCGAGTACGAGACGACCTTTGCCCTGCTCAAGCCGGTGGACCCCTCGCGAGGCAACCGGCGCATGATCTTCGACGTCGCAAATCGTGGCGACAAGCGTCTGGTGCAGTTCTTCAACGACGCGGCCCATAGCAACTCGCTGGATGGGCCCGACGATGCCGGCAACGGGTTCTTGATGCGGCGCGGCTACACCGTGCTGTGGTGTGGCTGGCAAGGCGATGTCCTGGCTGGCAATGACCGCATGACCATCCGTCTGCTGGAGCCTGTCGACGACGCGGGGTCGATTACGGGCCGTGTACGTGCTGAGTTGATCGTTGGACAGCCCGGTATTCAGTCGCTGCCTCTCAGCGGGAACGCATATACGCGCAGCTATCCCACCGCCTCGTTGGACCCCGCACAGGCGACTCTGACGCATCGCGAATACGAAGGCGATGCTCGTCAGCCTGTTGCAGACTGGCAATTCGCTGCTCTCGACGCTCAGGGAGAACTCTCGCCCTCGACTACGCATCTGTATGTACCGGAGGGACTGCGTCCGGGCTGGATCTACGAGCTCGTGTACACCGCAGCCGAGCCGCTGCTTCTCGGGCTGGGATTCGCAGCGGTTCGCGATGTCGTCGACTTCTTCCGCTACGCAGACCGCGACGCTGATGGCACGCTCAATCCACTGCGCGAGGGAGACGCGGGATTCGACAAGGCCTACGCGTGGGGACGGTCACAGAGCGGCCGATTTCTACGCGAGTTCGTCTATCGCGGATGGAATCGGGGCACCGAAGATCGCCGGGTGTTCGATGGCGTCTGGCCTCATGTAACGGGAGCTGGCCGGCTCGCCCTGAACCTGCGCTTTGCTCAGCCCGACTTCTTTCCACGTCAGCATGAACAACATCTCTACCCCTCTGATCAGTTCCCGTTTGCTTACACCCAATCGACGGATCCCTGGAGTGGCCGTACCGACGGGATCTTGAAACGTCCCACCACAGACCCGCTGATCATGCACACGCAGACAGCGACGGAATACTGGCAGCGTCGCGGGTCACTGGTGCACACCGACGCGTATGGGATGGATCTGCCCGATCACCCTGACGCCCGGATCTTCTTCTTCGCCAGCTCGCAGCATCACGCAGCGCCGAACGGCTCAGCCGCGTCTGGGCCCTACCAACAGCTATCCAACCCACTCAACACATCGACCCTCTTGCGCGCGTTGCTCGACCAGCTCGATGCCTGGGCCACCGAAGGAGTAGCGCCGTCCGACAGCCGTGTGCCGCGGCGGGCGGACGGCACACTGGTGACGGCCGAAGCGGTGCGCGAGGACTTTCCTCAGATCGAAGACGTCGAGATCCCCGATGAGCCAAGTCGCCTCTTTCTTCAGGACTACGGACCGGAGTTCGCTCAGGGCTTGATTGCCAATCATCCGCCGCACGTGGACAGGACACAGGAGTACGCCGTCCTCGTGCCAAGCGTCGACGCCGACGGCAATGACGTCCCCGGCCTGCGCACCCCCGATGTGAGCGTCCCGCTGGCGACCTATACCGGATGGAACTTGCGGGCACAGGGACACGGCCCCCGGGCGATGTACAGCGTGGTGGGAAGCTACATCGCGTTCGCCGCGACCGAGGCCGAGCGCCAGGAGCGCGGGGATGCGCGCCCAGCGCTATCGGAGCGCTATCGTTCCCAGGCGGACTACGTGGCCCGCGTGGCACTGGCGGTGCGGGAGCTGGCAGAGCAGCGGCTGCTGTTGGCGGAAGATGGCGATCGGTACGTCGAAGCGGCGATTAGCCCAGTGACGGGATCGTCGGCTTCGGAGGGATAGACTCTCCCCGGTCTCGACCAGGGTTCGACTCTCCGACCAGCGGCATCAAGGCTACTGCGCCCAGAGCTCCCGGGAGATCGCCATCTGAGAGTCGATCGCGTGTTCAAGGTCTTCGGTTGGATCGAGATTGAGCTACCCTCGCCCGCTCGCGATACCATGAGCGTCGAGCGGATCAGCGAGGGGGACTCGTGAAGCACGCTTCGTATGACGACAGCTGCGGCATCTGCAAGCTGAATGCCGCCGACGGCGCGCTGTTCGAGAACGATCGCTGGCTCGTGCGGCGAATGCCGCCGGGGATCGGCGTCCCCGGCTGGACGATGTTGCAGACGCAGCGCCACGTCGCCGGGCCCGCCCACTTCGACGACGGCGAGGCGGCGAGCTTCGGGCCGACGCTACGGCATCTGGAGCGCGTGCTGGAGGAGCTGACGGGCGCGTTGCGCATCTATACCGCGGCGATGGGCGAGAGCTTCCCCCACTTCCACGCTCACATGGTGCCCCGCTCCGCGCAGATGCCGAACGACGCCTCCGCCTGGGGTGTCTTCGACCTCTACCGCGCCACGCAGCAGGGCGAGGTCACGATCGACCAGGACGAGGCGACGCGCATCGCCGAGGCGTTCACCGCCGCTCTGGCGGACTCCCCACCGCCGCTCTAATCGCTGCCTGCTTACACCCGATCGCGGAGCCCCCGTCAGCGAGGAGTAGACTCACCGAATGATCGCGTCCGGCAGCTCGACCAACGCGCTGACGAGGCGCTTCCCTGCCTTCGAGTCAGTCGACTACCGGCGACTGTGGATGAGCAGCGGCTTTAGCGCCGCGTCATCGTGGATGCTGATCCTGGCGCGAGGCTGGCTCGTCTTCGAACTGAGCGACTCGACGACTGCGGTCGGCATCGTCACGTTCGCCGGATTCATCCCACTGGCCACCGTTGGCCCGCTGGGCGGGGCGCTCGCCGACCGCTTCGACCGGCGGCGGCTCGCGGTCTTCTCCACGCTGGGGGTGACCGTCGCCCAACTCGTTCTTGCTGCGTTGGCACTGAGCGGGACGATCGAGGTCTGGCAAGTGACCGTAATCGCGTTGCTCGGCGGCTCCGCCGGGTCGCTGGGTCTGCCGGCTCAGGACGCGATCTTGCCCAGCCTGCTGCGCCGTCCGGACCACTTGCTGAACGGCGTCGCACTGGCGGGGATCGCCCGCCATGGCTCGCGCCTGCTCGGCCCGACGTTTGGCGCGGCGCTGCTCGCGACGGCCGGAGCCGGCTACGCCTTTCTGCTCGCGGCCGCGTTCCTCTCGCTCAGTGCGTGGCAGCTTTACCGCATCTCGTTCCGGCCGAACGCCAATGACCCCGTCGCGACCAGCGAGAAGCGCACCTCATTCTGGCGCGGGATCATGCAGGACCTCGCTCAGGGGGTCGCGTACATCGAGCGTGACCCGCGGCTGGTGCTGGTCGTCGTGCTCGTGACGCTGCACTGCGCGCTGACGATGGCATTCGACTCGATGATGCCCACGCTGGCGACGATCGTCGGCGGGGCGAGCAGGGTCTACGGGGCGACAATCGTCGGGCTGGGCGTCGGCGCAGTCGTCGGCACGATCGTGTTGTCGATGCTCGGCAACACGCCGGTCAAGGGCGCATCGCTCGCGGCCGCCGGTGTGGTGAGCGGCGTGGCGATGGTCGTGATGGGCGTGGCGCCAACCCCCGCGATCGTGATCGTCGGCGCGATCCTCGCGGGCGGCTCACAGAGCGCCTTCGTTGTGCTCTCGACCACCTTCATTCAGCAGATCACGGCCGACGCGTTCCGAGGCCGCGTGCTCTCCATCTACACGATGCTCACGGTCGGGCACATGGCCTTCCTCAACTTCGGCTTCGGCTGGGTCGCCGATGGCGTCGGCGTGCGGGTGCTGCTGATCGTGCCGGGCTTGCTCTGGGTCGCGCTCTTCGGCATCGCGGTGCTACTGCTACCGGAGCTGCGTCACGTACTGCGACGCGGCGACTTCCGTCCTCGGTCGATGGGATTCGCGGCGGTGCCAGACGGCGAGTAGTCGCTACTGCAACATGCCGGCCGCGGCCACCGGCCAAACATCCTCGGCGACCCCATCACGCACTGCGTACATCCGACGATGTAGCAGCACGGTCGAGTCGGAGTAGTGCGGCACCAGCGTCACGCGGTCGCCCGGGGTCAGCGTGGTGTCCTCCGCCAGCTCGAAGATCGAGTGCTCGGCGTTCAGCCCTCGCAATTGCACGCCGGGCGGTTCGATCACTCTCGGTTGGCCGGTGTGCTGCCCGATCGACTTCCAGCCGGCATCACCGGCGGCGCGGCCGGGCGTGGCAATGCTCACGACCTGCTCCGTGAGGAACAACGCGAACTGGTGGTCGGGCACGTGCATCGACTCCATGTAGGTGAGGTCCATCAGCACGCCGCCGCCTGACTGCAGCTCCGTGAGCGCACCCAGTTGCGCGGCGATCCAGTAGTTGCCGGTCCCGCCACCGCTGCGCACTCGCGCCTCGATGCCCGCACCCGCGAGCGCGGCCGTGCCCTCCGCGAGAATGTCGGCGGAGGCGCGCGATGCGGCGTCCTTCGCCTCCAGATCCGGAATGCCCATCACGTGACCCTCGTAGCCCATCAGGCCGCGCAACGTGACGCCGGGTAGGTCGAGCACCAGTTGCGCGAGCGCCGGCGCGTCCTCCGGCCGGATACCACAGCGCGCGAGGCCGACGTTGAGGTCGACCAGCACGTCGACGTTCGCACCGGCCGCCGCCGACGCCGCGGAGAGCTCGCGCAGGTTGCGCTCGTCATCGACGGCGACGCAGACCGTGGCACGCCCGGCGAGCTCGACGAGGCGTGCGATCTTCTGTGGCCCGATCACCTCGTTCGCGATCAGGATGTCGTCGATGCCCGCTTCCGACATCACCTCGGCCTCGCCGACCTTCGCGCAGGTGATGCCGACCGCGCCGCCGGCGATCAGCCGCTTCGCGAGCGGAGGCGACTTACTCGCCTTGATGTGGGGCCGCCAGTCCACGCCCGCCTCACGACAGACGCGCGCCATCGTCGCAATGTTCGCGTCCAGTGCATCGAGGTCGACCCAGAGGGCGGGCGTGTCGAGTTCTTCGACCCGCCGGCCAATCTCGTCGCTCATCGACTCCCGTTCGATGCAGAAGCAGCTAGTTCGACCGGCTTGATGCGGTCCGCGAAGTACGGCATCACCAGTCGGCCGAAGTCGAGCGCCGCCTGGTCGTGGGGGTAGCCGGAGAGGCAGAACTCCGTGCACCCGGCGTCGATGAAGCGCTGTAGCGCCGCAGCGACCTGCTCAGGGTTGCCGACGATCGATGTGCCAGCTCCCGCGCGCACGGTGCTGATGCCGGTCCACAGGTTCGGGCCGATCAGGAAGTCATCCTCCTCGGCTGCGGCGACCTGCTCCTGCTGCTTCCGGTTCGCTTCGGAGTCGCCCTGGACGATCGAGGCGATGCGCCGCTTGAAGTCCTGCGAGGCACCGCTGATCAGCTCGTTCGCGGCGTCCCACGCCTCCTCCTCGGTCTCGCGCACGATGATCTGGAGGCGCATCCCGAAGTCCATCTCGTCCGGATCACGCCCCCGCGCTGCGGCCTGCGAGCGGATGTCGGTGACCATCTCCGCGATCTCCTCCGGGCGTTCGCCCCAGAACAGGTGGCAGTCGGCGTGCTTCGCGCTGACCTCGCGCGCCTTCGGCGAGACGCCACCGATGTAGAAGCGAGGGTGTGGATTCGTGAAGGGCTTCGGCAGGATGAACGCCCCCCGCAGCTTGAAGTGCTTGCCGTCGTAGTCGATCGGGGCGTCGCTCGACCAGAGCAGCTTCATGATCTCGCAGGTCTCGTCCATCACCTCATAGCGCTCGTCGTGCTCGAAGAAGAGGCCGTCGGCGGGCGAGGTCGTGCTGATCAGGTTGATCGAGATGCGCCCTTCCGACATCTGGTCGAAAGTCGAGATCATCTTCGCCAGCAAGGTCGGGACGATGTAGCCGGGGCGAGCAGCGAGCAACTGCTTCAGCGTCGTCGTGCGTGCCGCGACCATCGAGCAAACGACCCACGCCTCGTAGCAAATCGGGTTGACCGGCACGAGCGTGTACTCGAGCCCCACCTTCTCGCAGGCGTTCGCGACCTCCATGAAGGCCTCGTAGCTCGGCGGCGTGTGCGCCGTCGGGTCGCCGATCCTCGTCTCGTCGCCCCGTGTCGGGATGAACCAACCGAAGTGCAGTGAATCGTTGCCCATCTGAATCTCCTCGAACTCGTCAGCCCGTTCAGCAGCAGCTTACGCTACCGCCCATTGCAAGGCTCTGCAGCGACAGCGGTGCTCGCAGTACCATCCCCGCGCACGGGACAGCGCACGAAAAGAGGAACCCGATGGGTCAGTTCGATAAGCGGCAGGTCGGTAACGCGACGATGATCGCGCTGCAGGACAGCTGGGCGAGCATGCCTGCGACCGCGTTCTTCGGCGGCGTCGAGGCCTCCCAGTGGGAGCCTTATCGCGACCTGCTGGAACCGGACGGCAACATGATCCTGAACCTGGGAGCGTGGCTGGTCCAGAGCGCGGGCCAGACGATCCTGATCGACACCGGCATCGGCGGCCGCCCGGTGCAGATGCAGATGACCGAACCGGCGGAACTGCCGACGGTGATAC
>DASCRM010000041.1:0-10127 GCA_034406555.1 Dehalococcoidia bacterium
GGGCATGCCGCTAGGCGCGCTGGAGCTCATGCAAGAAATCCGCGCCTACAACGAGGTCGACTGTAGGGCGATGATGGAAATGGTTCGATGCCTCCGGAGGTCGCACAGATGCAGCCGCATCTTTCGGGCTTCCGTGATCTGTTAGGTCCCCATCCAGTCGTTGGTAAGCTTATCGGCCCCGACGAGGAATCCGAGCTTTAGTCCAACCGCCCCTAGGGATTTTTCGATGTCCTGATTCTTGGAGAGTGCGGCGTCGACAGCCTTCATCCGACTGCTGAGTTCAAACTCGGTCGTCCACAAAGGGTGTTCCGCGAGCAGCCCGATGCCGGATCGGATCTCCTCCCATTTCGCCTTCGTTGGAGCCTTCTCAATCATGGCTCGGTCATCGTTGCCAATCGCGAGCGACTGCCGGAACAGCGACTTGATGAGATCAGCGATGTATGTCAGGGCTCCCTGGAAGCGCATGCGCCGCCTTCGCTCGAGTTCGTTTGGCGTGAGCATGTCTCCGTCTTGCGGTTCGAACACCAGCTCGGTGAGGATGTTTAACGCCTGCCTGATGTTCATGATTTCGCGCACACGCATCTCCTGACTGACATCAGGCGTCTCCGAAAGGGGTTTCAGGTGCATCAAGCGTTCGACGACTCGCTTCACGAATACGTTCTCCGTTAGTACCGAGTCGTCGGTCTTTTCTGACCCCGCTCGTCGAACTGTCGAAGTCCGCGAGGGTAACTGAGCGGGCCGCGCCCACGCTCGGACAGCACACGACTGAAGTGCTGGGCGAGTTCGGGTTCTAGCAGCAGGAAATCGTTGCGCTGCTGGCCGACGCAACCGTGGTGTGATGGCGCGTATCATCCCGCTAACACGTACGGCATCGCATTAGAGTCAGCGTTCGACAGGGAGAGAGAGGCCAACGATGGACTTCGGGTGGACGGACGACGAGCTCGCGTTCCGAAGGCGCGTCACTGACTTCCTTGACGAGAACTGGGATCGGCGAGGTATCGCCGGGGGCGTAGCCACCGAGGAAGGCTCGGGCCCGGACAGCACCCGCGACTTCGGTCAGATCCTCGCCGCGAACGGCTGGCTGACGATGGCCTGGCCGGAGGAGTACGGCGGGCAGGCCGCCTCCTATATGGCGCAGATGATCTTCAAGGAAGAGGCCACGATCCGAGGTGCGCCAACCGGCGGCATGGGCGCCGCCATGGTTGGCCCCATGATGATGATCCATGGCACAGAGGAGCAGAAGCGGGAGCACCTCCCGAAGATCGCGAACGCTGAGGTCGTCTGGTGCCAGGGCTTCTCGGAACCGGGTTCCGGCTCGGACCTCGCGTCTTTGCAGACCCGAGCGGCTCGCGAAGGCGATGACTTTGTGATCAACGGACAGAAGATCTGGACCTCTGGCGCTCAGAACGCGGACTTCATCCACATTCTGACCCGAACCGACCCGGAGGCGCCCAAGCATCGCGGCATCTCGTACTTCATGCTCGACATGAAGACGCCGGGGATCACGGTCCGTCCGCTCGTGCAGATGCACGGGGCAGCCGGGTTCAACGAGACATTCTTCGAGGAGGTCCGCGTCCCCGCGAAGAACATGTTCGGGGAGGAGAATCGCGGCTGGTACGTGGCCACGACGCTGCTCGATTTCGAGCGCTCAGGCGTCGACCGGATGGCGACGACGCAAAACGCGTTCGACCCGCTGCTCAATCACGCGAAACAGCCTGACAGCGCGGGTCAGGGCCGGCGGATCGCCGACTCGGACGCGCACCGGCACAAGCTCGCGGAGACCGCGATCGAACTCGCCGTGTGCCGTTACCTCAGCTATCACGTGACGTGGATGCAGTCGCATGGATTGGTGCCGAACCATGAGAGTTCGATCGCGAAGGTCCACAGCACCGAACTGCTGCAACGGAACGCCCAGAGAGGCATCAATATGCTTGGGCTCTCCGGCGTTCTGAAGCCGGAGTCGGAGCGTGCAGTGATGGGCGGGCTCTACTGTCAGATCTACATGCAGACGACCTCGCGCACGATTGGCGGGGGCACGAGTGAGATCCAGCGCAACATCATCGCCACTCGCGGGCTCGGGCTGCCAAGGGGCTAGCGACGGGAACGTTGCTGCCGGCGCACGGGGCTCAGGACTGAGGGCGCCGGAAGCCGAATACGGAGTCTGAGGCATCAGACTCCTACTCGCGCTGAGCATCGAACCCGGAATCTGAGAGCATCAAATTCGACGTCCGATCAAAGACCAACCTCAGCGCATCACCCGGCTAGCGGGCTTCGCCCACGAGATCGCGCCCAATCACGAGGCGACGGATCTTGCTGGTGCCCGCGCCGATCTCCAGCAACTTCGCATCGCGCAGGTAGCGCGAGACTCGGCTGTCCGACATGTAGCCGTAGCCCCCGTGCTGCTTCAATCTGCGTGTACATCTCGGCCAGCTTGGCCTGTATCAGCTGGAAGTCGCCGATGCGCTCGCCGACCTGCCGACAGTTGCGCGCGTGCTCGATGCTGGCGTCCAGCGCTGCTTCGGCGGTCCCCAGCGGCTCACCGGCCAGGAACACGCGCCCCACGCGCAGGCACTCGACGACGAGTTTATCGACTGGTTTTCAATCTGCGGCCCCGCACCCGAGGTCGCAGAGCGGCTGCGCGAACTCGTCGACCTCGGCCTCGACCATCTCTACCTTCTCGGTGCGATCCGTCCTGGCTCCAGAGCCGCCTTCGCAGCTGATGTCATGCCCGCTTTGCGCGCTTGAGGGCCCTCGCCGCACTGCCTTCACCGGTGCAGGGCTCCGACCCAGCCGGGGAAGACGGGCTGGAGGGTGTCGGTGATGGGGCCGCTCGAAATCGAAATCAGTGAGACCGGGGCCTCCAGCAGCTCACGGAGCGAGACGCTCGTTGAGGCGCGATTCGGTCCTTGGCCGTGAGCCACCCGTCGATGAGCTCTAGGGCTGCCGTGGTCGCCGGCCCGGCGGACGCTGCGACGGCACGCAGGTCGTCGCCTGTATCGACGTCGACAGCGATCTCGGGCAGCGACGGCTCACCCAGTGCCAGTCCGGCTGTCTTCGCTAGCCGGCGGTGAGCGGCGGCCGAGTTCGGACCGAACGGCAGCTCCAACGCGTCGGGTGGGCGCACGCCGAGAGCCGAAGTGCCCCCGTCAGTACTCGCGGCCAGCACCACCGGCGTCTCTTCGAGGGCACTCGCCAACGTCTTCACGATCTCCGGGCGCAGCTGAGGCAAGTCCGCCGGAATGATCAGCGCAGCTCCGGCCGTGACAACCTCCTCGAGCTCGAGCGCCGCGCCCACGGCACCGTTGTAGCCGGAGACGCCGTCGGGAACGCGGCGGGCGTCGTATGTTGCCGCGAGCCCGTCGTACGCCGGGTCCGTCGACACGAGTAGCAGCACCCCATCATGCGCGGCTCGCAGGGCCGCCAGCACATCGTCCAACATGGCAGGTACGAGAGCGCGGCGGACTGCGTCCCCGAGCTCTGCCGCAAGTCGAGACTTTGCCCGGCGGAGCGGCTTGACCGGCACGATCACGGCCAGGCGGGTGCCTCTGCTCATGCCCTCGCGGCCTCAAGCACATCGCGCGCTACGCGAGCGCGAGCCTGTTGGTCAACCATCATTGTGTCGACAGCGACGGCCCGCATTCCTATCGCCTCGATCGCAGGCACTAACAACACGTCCACCGCATCGAGTACAAAACAGTCGATCAGGCCTCGAAAGAGGCTGGCAACCCCTGTTGCGGAAACCTCGTGCCCGAGCGTCCTCAGCAGATCCGCCGCTGGTCCTTTCACGGCCTCACCGCCAACGATCGGCGAGACCGCGATCCGTCGGGCGGGCGACTGTTCGAGCGCATCCCGCACCCCCGGCACCGCGAGAATCGGCTCAATCGAGAGGAAGGGATTGCTAGGCGCGACTATTACGAGCTCGGCCCGGGAGATCGATTCGAGCACGCCCGGCGCGGGGCGAGTGTCGATCGCAAGTGGCAGACGGATCGCGCGCACAGCATCGAGGGCGCCACGCTGCACGAAGTAGACCTGGAAGGGCAGCTCACCCGAGTCAGTCACAACCATCGTTGGGTGAGGATCGTTCGTGACGGGTACCAACACCGAGCTCAGACCGCGCGCTCTTGCGAGCTCGGCGGTCGCTTCGGCAAGCGTCTGGCCCGCTCGGAGCATGCGGGTGCGCTGGAGATGGGTTGCCAGGTCGCGGTCGCCGACGCGAAACCAGTTGTCGCCGTCGATCTCCTGCAAGGCGTCGAGCGTGACCGTGCTGTCGTCACGCAGGCCCCAGCCAGCTTCGCCCTCGAGCCCGGCCAGGGTATAGGTGACGGTGTCGATGTCTGGCGCGATGTACAGGCCTTGCCACTCGAAGTCGTCGCCGACATTGCAGATGACGGTGATCGATGCCGGGTCGACGCATGCGGCGAGACCGGCGACGAACCTCGCGGCGCCCACGCCACCGGCCAGCACCGTGATGCGGCCATTCGATTCGCGGACGCTCGCTGCACGCTTTTGCATGGCGTCATGCTAAGCGCTTCTCGGCGTGTCGCGCCTTGTCGCGTCGCGGAATGTGAAACCGGGGGTACCTCGCCTGGCAGCCTGAACCGTTGGTCGAAGCAACTACCGACTACCCAGGAGCATCAGACTGGGTGTCTGCCAGAGCAGAGAGGACGCCGAGATTTTGACAGCCACGCTGACAGCCACGCGGGCGGTTTCACAGCCACAACGGCGGACTTCGGCGGACACCGAGTGCGAATTTCGAATCTAGGACGCACCGGCGTGGACGGCGGCGGACACTCAACTTCGTTCTTCGGATCTGAGGGTCGAGGGTTCGAATCCTTCCCGGCGCGCCAGCCAAACTCTGCCGAACAGCAGCATCGTTGTCGGGCGAGACCCGGGCGATCGATCGCTCGCGGCACGATCCTTCCGTATCCGCCCGCATGCTCTCGGTTCCGCGGAGTCGACCCGCGAAGCGGGCCTGATCTTGATCATCAGACTCAAAAAAGGTGATCAAGACCAATTATCACCAAGAAGGCTGCGCAGTCATGGACGGTGGCGCGTAGCGACGCGCGCGCTCCCATGGGCTCGTACATGCGGAGCAGCGGGTGCGGGCATCGCGGTCGAACAGCGAGCGTGGGTCACCCGGAGTTGGGTCGATCGGTCACCGGTACTCGATGCCCACGGATCCAACGGCTACCGGTACTCGATGCGTATCGCTGCGACTCGTTCGTATCCAGCGGCCGCTTCACGTACGTCGGCGCGCCGTCCGCTAACCGAATACCCCCGCCGCGGCGAGCTCCGCCAGTTCCTCACTGTCGAGGCCGAGAGCCTCGAGCACGGACTGCGTGTGCTCCCCGAGCCCCGGTGCGGGGCCACGCGGACTGATGTCCACACCGCGGATGTTGAACGGCGTCGCCAGCGTCTCGTAGCTGCCGAACTGCGGGTGTTCGATCTCCACAAAGCTGCCGAGCGATCGCACGGTCGGATCGTCGACGACCTCCGGCAGCTCCACCACGGGCGCCCAGATCACCCCCGCCGCATCGAGCCGTTGCGCCCATGCTTCGAGCTCGGCCGAGGCGAAGATGGCATCGATCTCCTTCGTCAGTTCCTCGCTGTGCTCAGCGCGACGTTCCAGCGTGTCGTAGCGTGGATCGCTCACCCACGCGGGACGCTCCACCATTTCGCAGAACGCCGGCCAGTAGCGGTCGGGCTGCGGCATCACCAGCAGCAGCCATCGGCCGTCGGAGCACTGATACGGGTTCCAGATCGGGTTCGCCGGTTGCGTGCGCTGATGGCGCGGCGGTTGCTGGTGCGCCTGCAGGACGGCGGAGAGATCGGGGCCGATCGTCCACATCCCGGTGCCGAGCAGCGTGACGTCGACGACCTGCCCCTCGCCGGTCTGGTCGCGCAGCCGCAGGGCCGCGAGCGTGGAGGCGAGGAGGTTGAGCGCCGTCGCCTGGTCGCCCTGCCCGGGGCGACAGATGGGGGGAGAGGACGGCGGCTCGCCCATCAGCCCCATGATCCCGGAGCGGGCCCAGAACGCGGCGTAATCGAAGCCGGCGCGGTCAGCGTCCGGGCCGTCAGTGCCGTAGCCGCTGAACGAGACGTAGACCAGGCCGTCGTTCACCGCGTGCACATTTTCCACCGTTAGCCCGTAGCGTTCGCGGCGATGCTGGACAAGGTTCGTGATGAAGATGTCAGCGTCTGCGGCCAGCCGCTTCACCAGCTCCGGCCCGCCTGGCCGGTCGAGCGCAACGACGATCGATTGCTTGCCGCGGTTGTCGAGTTCGAAGGCGGGGTTCGTCGCGAAGTCGTAGTCGTAGCCGACCGACCGCATGTTGAAGTGGCGGAAGGCATCGCCGCTCGGCGGCTCGATCTTGACCACATCGGCGCCGAGGTCGGCCATCAGCGCGGCCGCACTGGGCGCCGCCAGCCAGTTCGACACCTCGACGACACGAATGCCCGACAGCGGAGCGACCATCGCCTACCTCCAGTGATGCGACTGCCAGGCTACTGGCGAGCCCGGCGCGAGCGATGATAGCCCGGCTGACGCTCGCGGCGGATGCGGCGCAGCGAGGTTCGACATCCCACGCTCGACGGAGGCGCTACGCTAGGGCCACTTCTGGGTCGAAAATATCGGAGGTCCACCGCAACGACCTCTGCCGTGGTGATCGATCGGCTACGAGGTCGAGTACGCGCTGCGCCCGCCTGCCGACCTCTTCGCGACGTAGCGAGCCGGCCTATCTCCCGACTGAGAGCGACATGACCTACGTGATCGATTCGGACCGGTGCATCGCCTGTGGGTGGTGCCGCGATGCTTGTCCGACGCAGGCCGCAGTCGGTGTCTTCAAACAGAAGGTGACCTACTCGATAGAAGTCGCCATGTGCATCGATTGCGACCTCTGTGCGCAGGTCTGTCCCTCCGACTGCATCTCTCACCGTCCCGAGCTGCAACCCACCCCCGCACAGCTCGAGACAGCGCTCGCACGAGCGAGGTCCACCAACCAGCGGTACAACCAGGCGACTCGATGGAAGCGTCCGCCGCCGTGGTTACGAGGGCACAGGCCGTCGAACGACGGCCCGGCGATCTGAGCGCAGCGACTCGGTCTCGCCGTCGCCAGGTCACTTGGAGTAGAAATCCACCGATCACCAGTACTCGATGAGACTTCGGATCCGAGGGGGCGCTCGACAGGCTTCGCAGCGAAGCTAGGCGGGGGCTGCCATGCTCAGCGGCCCCGTCCCCTGCGTCCCGCGAATCCTGTTGATCTCGCCTCGATGGCTGCTGAAGTGGCCATGTTTCGAGCCATGGAAGCGAGTTCGGAAGCCATGGACTTGGTCGAAGACAAGGTCGTCATGGCCGTCTCTTCATGCGCGAGGCGGCGCGGGCGCTTACCAGTGCGATGCCGTTGGTCTCTCGGCCCGAGTACCATGCCTCGAGCCGATCCTTCGACGGGAGATGAGCCGTATGACCATCGACGCATCGAGCATCCCGACGCTAGTCGAGGGCGAGGGATCGCGCACGTTCCTGCTGCTCAACGGCGGCAGCCAGAGCTTGCACACCTGGGACCACGTCGTGCCCGCGTTGCTGGACTGGGGACGAGTGATTCGCCTCGATGTCCCCGGCGTTGGCGAGAGTCCCTCGCCAACGCTCCCGTACTCGTTCGAAGAGCTATCGGCTGCGGTGCTCGAAGTCAGCCGACCACATGTGGTTGGCAGGCTGATCGTCGTCGGGCACGCCTGGGGCGCTCGTGCGACGCAGGTGATCGCGAGGGACTGCGCCGACGAGGTGGCGGGCGTCGTGATCGGATCGAACGGCGGCAAGTTTCCGCCGCTCAACACTCCGGAGCAGATGCGGGCTCTCGCCGATGCTCGCTCGGAAGGCGATGACAAGGCGTTGGATGCGGCGTTGGAGGATGTCTTCTTCGCCGAAGGTTTCCGCGAACGGGACCCGGGACGAGCGCAGTGGCTCCTCGATTTGATGCGATCGACGCCGGCCGATCGTTCCATGATCAGCGGCGCCGTACGCCTCACCCCTCCCGACTCGTACTGGGGGCAGTTCGACTGTCCGGCGCTGCTGCTCTACGGGGACGAGGACCGCATCGGCCATCGCGAGAATGCGGAAGATCTTCACCAGGCTCTCAGTGGTTCGAAGCTCGTCTACATCGAGCAGTCAGGCCACTTCGTGATCGCCGAAAAAGCAGAGCGATTCAGCGCCGAGATACTCAAGTGGGTCGAGGAGGTCGGGCTGTGAGGCGCGGAAGCGAGAGGTGCCGGCGATGACGATCGGCGAGCGGGTAGTCGTCGTCACCGGGGCGGCGAGCGGTATCGGCCGGGCACTGGCCGAGGGCTTTGCAGCCGATGAGGCGCGGGTGGTCGGGGTCGATCTCACCTCGGACGCTCTCTCAACGCTCAGTGACTCGATCGATGGGATCGTCGCGGACGTCACTTCTGCTGCTGAAGTCGCGCGCGTGCTCACTTCGACGCTTGAGGCACACGGCCGGATCGACGTCTGGTTCAACAATGCGGGCATCGTCGATGCTGGCCCGTTTCTCGAAGGCCCGTTCGCTGACCGGCAGCGGGTGATCGACGTCAACCTGACCGGGCTTGCTCGCTGCGCCCACGCCGTGCTTCCGGTGATGCAATCCGCTGGCTACGGTCGGCTGATCAACGTCGTCTCGCGCGCCGCTGAAAACAGCGCCGGGGGAGCGTCGGCCTATGCAGCCTCGAAGGCGACTGCGGTGTCGCTGACCCTTTCGCTGGCGGTGATTGCGGCGCAGTTGGACGCGGACGTACTGGTAAACCGCATGATCCCCGGCCCGACGACTAAGCCGATCTGGCGTGCGACGCGTTCCGACCTCCAGGATCCGGAGGTCGTCTATCCCCACGCACTGCGACTGGCGACGTTACCCGAGGGCGGACCCAACGGCCTCATCTTCTGGAACAGCGAGCCCTACCCAATCTTCGAGCGATTCACCGCTGTCCTGAAGCAGGACGCCGAGGAACTGTCGTGATCTTACGTCGGGTTGCGAGACGAGCACACTGATGCCCGAGCGAGGAAAGCAGCCGGCGCGTCGATTCGTGCGAGCCGCAGAGGCCGGTTGGCTGCCGCTTCTCAGTCACATGCGCGACGTGCGTGACGGCTGGGACCGTGCGGCGAGTGGACTGACTGCGAACGACGCGCCGCAGGACTCCTCTGAGGGCGAGTGGGGACCGTGGCACGTACTCAATCACGTGGCCGGCTACCTGGAAGCAGCGACTACCGTGCTGCGCTCGCTCGCGGCGGGCGAGTCGGTGGACTACCCGCGCGCGCAGAAATGGCTCGGCGATGAAGTGAGCTTCGGAGAACTCAACGCCGCCTTAGGCCGAGGGTGGGAAGAGTACGTCGATGCTTTGGAGGCAGCCGCGGGCTCTCCCGAGACCACGGCGACAGTGACGCACGTACTCGCCGGGACGATGACCGCACGCGAGTGGACAGCGCTCGGTGTCTACCACCTCACTGAGCACGTGGATCAGCTTGGCGAGTTTCGCCGGACTCTGCGACCGGAAGACTAGCAGTCCGCGAGCAGCGGACTCTAGGTCACATCAAGGGCCAACATCAGCGCAAGACTCCGGCTACCCGGCTTCCCCGACGAGATCACGTCCGATCACGAGGCGACGAATCTCGCTGGTGCCCGCGCCGATCTCGACCGGGTACCCGAGCACGCGCGCGAAGCCGCAGACCAGCGTCGCACCGTACGTGGGCTTGAACTCGTGGAAGCGGCTGCCGTCGACGACCCGTGCGATGACCTCTCGCACATCGAACGACTTGCGCGTTGAGGCGGGGACGATGCCGTAAAGGTCGGCGGGGTCGTGTACCGGTGGCTCCGGCCGCGTCAACGGCCAGGGCAGCGCCTTCTCACGCCGGCCAAGGTTGGCGACGACGCTACGCGTCAGAGCCAGCGCCTCCTCGTCGCTGGCCGCGAGGTGATCGGCGACGCCCGAGATCTGCGTGTGTATGGCCGCCCCGCCCAGCGCCTCCGCTGAGACTTCCTCGCCGGTAGCGGCCTTCACCAGCGGGGGGCCGGACGCCGCAGACCGCACTACTGCAGCGCCCCCGCCGCCCTCGCCTCCTCGAGCTCGCCCTCGCCCATCCC
>DASCRM010000042.1:0-56434 GCA_034406555.1 Dehalococcoidia bacterium
CCCCCACTTCTGGGCAGATCCCTACGTGTTACTCACCCGTCCGCCACTGTCCGCCAGCCGAAGCTGGGTTCTCGTGCGACTTGCATGCGTTAGGCACGCCGCCAGCGTTTATCCTGAGCCAGGATCAAACTCTCCATAATAAAACAACTCGGTCGAAACCGAGAAGAGTTCGCGACCACACGCCGAATCGGCTCACCATGGACGAATCCACGGCGAATCTATCTCTGCGAGGCCGACAGGGTGATCCTGTGCCCGCTTCTGTCTACTGTCCAGATGTAAATGTGCGGGGCACCCGCGTACGGGTGCCTAACCTGGGAGAGGCTACGCCGCCAAACTGGGACGGTCAACCCTTCTACGGATCTTTTTCCATTCGACGGCGAATCAGCAGGTCAGAGTCGGTCACGACCACCTCCCCGCCCGCCAGCGAGACTCGCGCTCCGCGCCGCCGGGCACCCGCCAGCGCCTGCTCAACCTGCGAGGATTCCATCACCAGGCCAAGTCGGGCGGCAGACTGCCGGACGATGCGAGACGCGATCGCTGGCGGCAGCGCCAGCAGGCTGCGCCGGCCGATTGCGGCCGCCCCGGCACCGATGCGCACGACCCGCTCCACTTCGCGCGTAGCCCACTGCTCTAGCGCCTCATGATCGCGCCTGGCCAGATTCGAAAAGCGCGCCAGCGCGGATTCGGCGCCGGAGCTGATCTCGCGTAGCTCCGGCAGCACACGATGCCGCACACGGTTGCGATCGAAGTCCAGCGTCGCGTTCGTCGGATCCTCACGCGGTTCGATCTCCAGCACCTCGATGTACTCGCGCACGCTCTCCCGTCGCTCGTCGAGCAGCGGCCGCGCCACGCTGAGCGAGGGGCCATCGCACGCTACCGGCCAAGGGGCGAGTGTCCGCATCCCGGACGCACCACCCGTGCCGGCGCCGCGTGTGAGGCGCAGCAGCACGGTCTCCGCCTGATCATCGAGCGTGTGGCCGGTCACGCAGACGTTCGCGCCAGAATCGGCGCACGCCTCGGCGAGCCATCGGTAGCGCCACTCTCGCGCCGCCGCCTCCGAGCCTCCACCAGCGGCCAAATCCGAATCGCCAGCCGCCCCTGCGGCAAAGCCGCATTCGAGGCGTGAGGCGAGCGAGGCCACCGCGTCGCGATCCGCCTCGTTCTCGGCGGGCGGGCGCAGTCCGTGGTCGAAGTACGCGGCGACGATGCGACTGTCCCCGCCACGAGCGCGCACGACAGCGACAAGTGCGGCCGCCGAGTCCGCGCCACCGGAGCAGGCGACGACGACCGGCCGTCCCGATGGGACCATCGACGCGAGCGCCTGTGCGACACGACGTTCAAACGCGCCGGTCGCACGATTGGTGGGCAGGGCTTCGCCAGTGCTCATGCGTGACAGGATACCGCGAGTGCGAACGGGGGAGCGGGCTTCAGGTCAGCGTTCGAAGAGCGTCTGCCACCAGCGCTCACCGGGTTCGATCACGGTCTCCGGAGCTGGAGGCCCATCGACGATCACGGCAATCTCGCCCGGTCGCACGAGTCCGAACTGCATGCGCGCGACACCTTCGATGTACTCATCGGAGCGCAGGTACCCGCTCAGTCCCTCCAGTTCCGCGCGTTGCTCGCGCAACGCCAGCACGTCCGTCTGGAGTTCGCGTTCGAGTTCGCGCAGGCGGTACGTGTGAGCCGCAGTCTGGAGTGCGGAATAGGCGAAGAGCACGAGCAGCAGCGCGACGACAGCCATCAGCAGGTGCGTCGGGCCAAACGTCGAGAATCGCACTTCGGGGAGACGAAGCAAGTGGGCTCCAGAGGAAATCCCGCTACCAAGAACTTATCAGAGCGATCCCGGCCGGACAATCACCGCCGGGCGTTCAGCGACCGGCCTCAGATGTGACAGCGTTCGTTCAGCTGCACTACCGAGAACGCCCCGTCCTCGTGAAAGTCCACCGTGCTGATCGATGCGAGGTCCACGCGGAAGCTCCGAAAGCTGGTCAGCGGGACACCGAAGGCGTGGCAGAGAAACGACTTCAGCGCGAGGTTGTGCGAGACGACCACGACCGTCTCGCCATCGTGTGCGTTCGCCACGGTAGTGACCGCCTGCGCCATGCGCGCCTGCGCCTGCCCCATCGACTCCCCGCCCGGCATCTGAAGGTCGGTGGGGTCTTCCGTGGCCCAGCGTCGCAGGAAGTCGGGGGCGAGCTCGCGCATCTCGGGAGGGGTCAGGCCGTCGAGATCGCCCTGGTCCAGCTCGGTGAGCCGCGCGTCGGTCGCCAGCTCGATACCTGCCGCGCGGGCGATCGCTTCGCCGGTCTCGCGCGCACGCTCGGTCGGGCTGGCGACGGCGGCAACGATGCCCCGGCCGCTCAATGCCGACGCCACCGCCAGCACCTGCTCGCGACCATGAGCGTTCAGCGGCACCTCGCGAAGCCCCTGCGAGCGGCCTTCCGCGTTGGAATCGGTCTCGGCGTGGCGAACGAGCAACAGTCGTGCGGTCATTCCTCGGCCCGTCCACTCTCGCGCCAGGCGCGTAGGGCGGCCTGTGGGCGCTCGACCTCAATCGAGGTGCGCACCACCTCCAGCGGCTCGGCTTCCACGCCCAGCGCGGCGAGTACTGATGCGGGGCGGCCGGTGCGGCCGTCCTCCAGCGCGAGGTGCATCTCGATCAGGGTGCGGGCACCCTGGGTGCCGTCGTCGTCGTCGCTGACCGCGAGTGCGATCACGGCCGCGCGCAGGTCATAGCGACGCGGCTTCTTGTTCGGACCGCGCGCCTCCTCCCAGTCGAGCGTCTCCGCCGCCATCAGGTCATCGACGCTCGCGCGCAGCGCCTCCGCTGCAAGGTAATCGGCATCGAACGTCACTCGGTAGTGCGCAGCGCGCACGGCGGACTGCAGCGAGGACAGGCGCTCGCCGACCTCCTGCAGCTCGACAATCGCGAGGCCGTCCGGCAATGCCGCCGCGATGTGTTTTGTCGCCTCCAACGGGTCGACGCCCTCGGTGAGCACGATATCCATCTGCTCACGCTCGCCGGTCGTGCCGACGGGCAGCGGGGCAGCCATCGCAATGCGGGCGTGGGGCGAGAATCCCTGCGAGTACGCGAGCGGCAGCGTCGCCCGCCGGATCGCGCGCTCCCACGTGCGCATCAGATCGAGATGCGCGACGTACTTCGCCGGGCCGTCTTTGCGGTAGGTGATGCGCAGGCGCTGAGGCATAGATCAATTGTAGGAGCGGAGGCGGGTAGCCGCGCGGATGCACGTTCGGCACCCTTCGACGCGCTCAGGGTGAGCGGGCGTGGCTCAGGCATGCCGCTCATGGCGAGGCACGGGCATCTGCCCACAACTCCAGTTCCGGGCCAATCCAAGTCGGGGAGCGCGAGGGACGGAACCCCTCGACAACACGGGCGGGTGGGCGGGCAACTCTCTCACGAAGGTCGCGGGCGACAGACAGTGCGGCTCCGACGGGGAAGCGGCCGGGGTCATCCTTCGACAGGCTCAGGAGGAGCGGGAAGCTACGTCCCCACCTTGCGCATGGCAACCAGCAACGCCTCGGCGGCGGTGCGAGGATCCTTCGTCCGCTCCGCCACCTCGGCGGCCAGCTCATCGAGCACGCCCGCCCGCTCAGCCATCACCAGCGCCTCGCGCTGAAGCGTGCTGCGGGCCAGCGAGACGATCTGCGAGCGGACGAGCGCGCGACGCTCATCGCCGGCGTGCTCGGACTCGCGCAGGTGCTGTTGATGGCTGTCGATCGCATCGACGAGGTCGCCCACGCCGTCGCCGCCACGCGCCACGGTCTGCACGATCGGTGGCTCCCACGCTCGGTCGCTGGCCAGCGAGAGCAAGGCACGAAGCTGCGCCACGGTCGTGTCCACGCCCGCGATGTCGGACTTGTTGACGACCATCACCTGGGCGATCTCCATCAGCCCGGCCTTCATCGCCTGCACATCGTCGCCGGAGGCAGGGGCGGTCACCAGCACCGTCGTCTGCGTCGCCGTGGCGACCTCCACCTCGTCCTGCCCGGCCCCGACCGTCTCCAGCAGCACGATGTCGTAGCCCGCGGCGTCCAGCACATCGACGACGCCGGTGGTGGTCTCCGAGAGCCCGCCGAGGCTGCCCCGCGAGGCCATCGAGCGCAGGAAGACGCCGCCGTCGCCGGTCAGCGTCTGCATACGGATGCGGTCGCCGAGGATCGCGCCTTGCGAGAACGGCGAGGACGGATCGACGGCGACGATGCCAACGGTGCGGCCACGCTCTCGCTGCTCGCGCGCCAGCACGCTGGTGAGCGTCGACTTGCCGACACCTGCTGAGCCAGTGACGCCGATCGTCTGCGCGTGGCCCGTGCGCGAGTAGAGGCCCGCGAGGATGGCGCGTCCGGTGGCGGTGTCGTTTTCGACGAAGGTGATGGCCCGTGCGAGTGCGCGACGATTGCCTGCAACGATGCCATCGATCAGTTGCCCGGCGCCCACCGAGCTAATTCTCGCGACGTGCGTCGGGGAGGTTCTCGCGGATGAAGTCGATCATGTCGACTGTGGAGGAACCGGGGCCGAAGACGCCGGTGAAACCCATCTCCCGCACGGCCGGAATGTCCTCTCCCGGGATGATCCCGCCGCACAGCAGCAGCACATCGTCAACTTCACGGCTCTGCAGCTCTTCGACCACGCGAGGGAAGAGCTCCATGTGCGCGCCGGAGAGGATCGAGAGCCCCACGACATCGACGTCTTCCTGCAGCGCGGCCTCCGCGATCATCTGCGGCGTCTGGCGGATGCCGGTATAGATGACCTCCATGCCCGCGTCACGCAGGGCGCGGGCGATCACCTTCGCGCCGCGGTCGTGCCCATCGAGGCCGGGCTTGGCCACGAGCACGCGGATCTTTTGGTCCGTACTGGTCATGGGGAGACTCCTCGCGATCAGCGTAGCAGCAGCACCGCGCTCGATCAGCGCCCGCCGACGCTGAACCTTCGCTCAGGCGGAGAACGCGATCAACTGAATGCTCAGGCCGAACGCCTGCTCCGCCGAAATCGAACTGGTGACGCTATCCGGCAATGGGCCGGGCCGGGCGTTCGGCAGCTCGATGCCGGAGGCACGGTAGCGAGCGATCTCGGCCTCGATGTCATCGACCTCGATCGCCACCATCGAGGCGGCGCGCTCGCCCGCGTCGGCGATGCGCTGCGCGATCGGTGAGTCGTCACCGTCCGGCACCAGCAGCTCGATCATGCATTGCCCGCAGGGCATCTGCCCGATCACCATCTGCGCACCGGGCGGGTGGATCTGGTTCGTCACCTCCAGCCCGGCAACCTGCTTCCAGCTCGCTGCCCCGGCCTCCATGTCGGCAACCGTGACAGCGAGGTGATCGAAACCCTTCTCAGGAGAGGTGTGAGCGCCGGCGGGCGGCTGGGCGAATTCGATCAGCACGCCGTTGGTCGAGGAGTGGTGCACGAAGCCGATCTGCCCCGCCAGTCCCTGGCGCGGCGTCTCGTCGATCAGCTCGACGCCCGCGGCCTTCAACCTCGAAAGCTCGCCAGCCACGTCGTCGGTGTTCAGGCAGATGTGGTGCAGCGTCTCGCCGCGGGTCTCGAGGAAGCGCGAGACGCCGGTGTCCTCTTCGGTCGGTTGGATCAGTTCGATCTCGTTCTCGCCGACCGCGAGGAGCACGCCACGCACGCCCTGCTCGGACATCACGCGGTCCTCCGTCACCTCGAGGCCCATCACATCGCGGTAGAACCCCAGTGCGGCATCCGCGCTCTTCACCACCACGCCAACGTGGTGCACTCGATCGATCACAGCCCCTGCTCCTTTCGCCACGCCAGAATCTGCGCGACGTGTTCTCTGTCGTGTTCTGCCCCGTTGCTGCGGAGCACCCTGTCGACGATCGCACCCGGCGCGAGTTGCTCAGCGGTCAACCGGTCGACGCCCTCGCGCGCCGCGGCATCGTAGCTCTCACGGGCGCGGCACATCCACGCCAGCACTTCGTCCCACGTCTCATTCGCATGCTCGGCTACAACCTGCCCGTTGAACGCGTCGGTGTCGAACTCGCCGTCCAGCGACTGCCCCGCGAGCAGCATGCCGAGGACGCTCGCGGCATTCTCATGCCAGCCGGCAATGGGCACGAGCACGTCCTTCAGCGACCACTCGCCGAGCAGTCCCGACTCGAGCCGGCGCTCTGCCAGAAGCGCGTCGAGATCTATCGCATCGACGGCCATCACAGCCCGCGTTCTCGTGGCTCGTCGGCAATCTCGCGGACGTGCGCGCGCTCGTGATGCAAGACGTTGCTGGCGAAGTGCTCCGCGGTATTCTTCGCAGCGCTGAACTGGTGAGGGAAGCCGGCTTCGGGCGCTGTGTACGTCGTCGCGGGGATCGCGTACACGGCAGCCGCGTGTCGCGCCTGGGCGGCAGCAGGGTCGGCGAGACGCTCATCCCATGTGCGGTCGCGTTCGGCTGCGACGGTCATGGCGTTCCAGTCATGCAGCGGGCCGGGTTCCCAGCCCTCGATCGTCAGCGGCTCACCGTTCGCGATGTGCTCCAGCGCCTCGGCGTACCCCGCCTGCGCGCCCGCGACGTGCGCGATGATGTCGCCCAACGTCCACTCACCCACCCAGACATCGTCCCACGTGGCTTCCGGCAGCCCTTCGATCGCCCGGAGTAGCTCGCCCCGAACCCGCGCGTCCTCTTCGAGTGTCGCGCCGGGGTCGAAGGCGTCGGCGGGCATTAGAGCGTGAGCACTTCCTCGTACTCACCCCACTCCTCGCGCAGCACGTCGCAGATCTCACCGATCGTCGCGTAGGCCTCAACGGCCTCGATCAGCAGCGGCATCATGTTCTCGTCGCCCTGCGCGGCGGCACGCACGCGCTTGAGCACGTCATCGACGGCCGCACCGTCGCGTCGCTCGCGCAGCGCCGCGAGGCGGTCGTGCTGATTCTTCGCCATCGCCGGGTCGACACGCATCACGTGCGGCACCTGCAGCGCCTCCGTCTCGAAGCGGTTCACGCCGACGACGGTGCGCTCCTCCGTCTCCATCATGCGCTGGAGGCGGTAAGCACTCTCCTGGATTTCGCGTTGCTGGTAGCCACCCTCGATGCCGACGAGCGCCCCGCCGAGGTCCTCGATGCGTTCGAGGTAGGCGAGCGTCTCTTCTTCGACGCGGTCGGTGAGCGATTCGATGTAGTACGAACCAGCCAACGGATCGATCACATCGGCTGCCCCGGACTCGTAGGCGATCACCTGCTGCGTGCGCAACGCGATCTCGACGGAGTCTTCCGTCGGCAGTGCGAGCGCCTCGTCGAACGAGTTGGTGTGCAGCGACTGCGTGCCGCCGAGCACCGCGGAGAGTGCCTGCAGCGTCGTGCGCATAACGTTGTTCAGCGGCTGCTGCGCCGTTAGCGTCGCGCCGCCGGTCTGCGTGTGGAAGCGCAACATCTGCGAGCGCTGGTTCGTCGATCCGTACCGGTCGCTCGCGATCTTCGCCCAGATGCGGCGAGAGGCACGGAACTTCGCCACCTCTTCGAGGAAGTTGGAGTGACAGGCCCAGAAGAACGAGAGCCGGGGCGCGAAGTCGTCGAATTCGAGGCCCACCGCCAGCGCCGCATCCACGTATTCGATCGCATCAGCGAAGGTGAAGGCCAGCTCTTGAGCTGCGGTGCTCCCCGCCTCGCGCATGTGATAGCCGGAGATCGAAATCGTGTTCCACTCCGGCAGCTCATCCTTGCACCACGAGAACACGTCCGTGATCAGTCGCAACGAGGGACGCGGCGGGAAGATGTACGTGCCGCGGGCGATATACTCCTTGAGGATGTCGTTCTGAACCGTGCCGCCGATCTTCGAGAGGTCGGCACCCTGCTTCTTGGCGGCAGCGACATACATCGCGAGCAAGATCGCGGCCGTCGCATTGATCGTCATCGAGGTCGTGACCTTGTCCAGCGGGATGCCGTCGGTCAGCGTCTCCATGTCTTCGAGCGAGGCGATCGCGACGCCGACCTTGCCGACCTCGCCCTCCGCGCGATCGTCGTCGGAGTCGAGCCCGATCTGGGTCGGAAGGTCGAAGGCGACGGAGAGCCCGGTCTGGCCCTGTTCGAGCAGGAACTTGTAACGCTGGTTCGAGTCCTCGGCGTCACCGAAGCCCGCGTACTGGCGCATCGTCCAGAAGCGCCCGCGGTACATCGTCGGCTGCACGCCGCGCGTGAAGGGGTACTCGCCGGGATAGCCGAGCCGATCGTCGTAGTTCCACTCCGCGAGGTCTTCCGGCCCGTAGAGCGGCGCGACATCCGCGCCCGATGAGCTCTCGAACTTGGGCTGACGCTCGCCGAAGCGATCAGTTGCCTTCGCGAAGACGCCCTCTTGCCACTCGTGCTGGCTCTTGCTCGCCACGGCTCCGCCTCACATTACGTCCACTGACGTTGCGCTCGCGGAGTGTAGGCGGCGGCTCCGAGCACGATCAAACGACGCCCGGCTGGCGCATCGAAGGGCGAGCTCAGCCGCCCTCAGCCTCGGCGGTGTCCCCGGCAGCAGCGCGTGGTCGGATCAGGGTGTCGTACAACGCAGCGCCAATCGGGCCACCGACCAGCGGCCCAACGATGTAGACCCAGAATCCGTCGCGTGGCCCTGGGATCGCGATCTCACCCCACCCCGCCGCCAGTGCAACCAACCGGGGCCCGAAGTCCCGCGCCGGATTCCAGCCCGCCTGCGTGATCGGTGCGAAGAGGCTGATCAGGATCGCGACCGTGAATCCGATGAAGAGCGGCGCAATGTGACTGCCGGGCCGCCAGCGGTTCCGGCGATCGACGAGCGCGAAGATGATGAACACGAGCACGCCCGTGCCGAACGCCTCGACGCCCGCCGCGGCCAGCGGCGAGACGAGATCGAAGGCCGCGCCATCCGTGCCGATCATGTCCGGGTTCGGAAAATACTCGCCGAAGACCATCGCCGAGGCCTGACTGCCCGCCTCACCACGCTCGATGTTGCGGTCGGCCTCGAAGCGGTCGATGAACGGGCCGAAGACCGCCAGCACGACCAGACCGGCGAGCACGCCACCGGTGACCTGCGAGGCCCAGTACGGCACGAGCCGCCGTAACGGAAATTCACCGCGTCGGAAGATCGCCATCGAGAGGCTGACCGCCGGATTGAGGTGCGCGCCGGAGACTCCCGCTGAGACGTAGATCGCCAGTGTGACGCCAAAGCCCCACACCGCTGCGACCTGCCACAGCCCCGTCTGCGCACCGGTCAGCACCGCCGAGGCGACCGAGCCGATGCCGAAGAGCACGAGCAAGAAGGTGCCCGCCACCTCACCGGCGTATGGCCGCATGCGGTGCCATCGACCACCCTGATCCCACAACACCATCTTTCAGTCCTCTGGGGTTAAGACACGAATAAGTGTCTAAAATATGGGGGCGCAGCGCCGGGGGCCAGCGGTAATCACCCTACTGGGGTGCCCACACCCCGACGTGCTGCTGCGGGTTATCGACCTCAGGGCCGTCCCGTGTGATCTGCGCAACATCGACGATGTCGACCGCGAAGAGGTGGAACGGGGTGTCGCCCGGCCGCCACCCAATCTTCGCCTCCAGGGCGACTCCGTATCGCTTGCGCTCGTCCTCGTCGGTCACATCAACAGCGCGACCGCGCAGCTTGAACTCGCCCTCGCTGCCCATGCGGTCGGTAATGGCGCTGTGCAGCAGACTGCGAGGGTCGCGCAGCAGATTGAGCGCCTTCATCGACTGCCACATCATGCCCAGGTAAAGTTCGCCGTCGCTGATCAGAAGCTCGACCGGCGTGATGCGCGGCCAGCCATCGACGAGGGTGCTGCCGAGATAGATGAAGCTGGGGCCCTCGAAACGCTCCGCGCCGCACGCGGCCAGCTCCGGCGTAGCCTCGACGAATTCAGCCCACGTCGTCACGCCCGCTAGGCTCGTGAGCCGGTGAAGTCGTTCGGGCCCATCGGCGTGTTGACCTTGCCATTGAGGGAGTCACCATCGACGACGCCCTCGAAGCCGAGCTTCACCTCGCCCATCGGCGCGTCGATCGTGACGTTCCACGCCACCGTGTCACCTTCGACCGTGCCGCCCTCAAGTGCGGCGGAGCCCTGCGGCCCCTCGAAGTTACCGGAGAGCGCGCCGCCGTCGGCTGCCAGCGTCACCGTCACCTGGCGTTCGCCCATCGGCGTGCTGAATTTGATGTTCCATGCACCATCAACTGCCATCGCGTCCTCCTCAGTCGTCATCGGGAGCGGCATTGTACGCCAACTGACGCGGCGCGAAGCAGGTCGCTAACCGAACGCTCTGACCTGCGGATCAGCTGGCGGCTGTGGTGGGCGGTAGTGGACTCGAACCACTGACCTTTCGGGTGTAAACCGAACGCTCTAACCAGCTGAGCTAACCGCCCCCGTGAGTCCTCAAGGCTCCGGTGGATCCTGCGGACGCCAGCGCCCCAGACCGAACGAAATCCGCAGCACGAGCAGCAGATATCCGAAGATCAGCACGAGCTCGAAACCGACGCGCGCGTACTGTCCGACCCACGCCTCGACGAAGTCCCCGCCGATCCAGAGGTTGACGGCCAACGCCCATCGCAGACAGGATACCGCCAGCGGTGCCCGGAAGCGCGACCAATGAGCAATGACGCCCTCGCCTCACTGAGCCTCGCGGAGGTCGAGGAGGTCTCCGGCGAACTGCATCGCCGTATCGGCGTCGCCCTGCGCACGATTGGCGAGCAACACGCCGACGACCGAGGCACGCACGAGACGAGCCCGCGCCAAGTCATCGCCGCGCTCGCTGCCTCGATCGAGCTCGCCGCCGCCACGCTCGGCGCGATCGCTGCAGCAGTCGTACCGACCGAGGGCCGCAGCGACCGCCACCCGACAACGATCGCCGCCGTGATGTACGCCGCGCCCAGCCTCGGCGCTCTGCTCGCCCGGTTGGAGCAGGATCGGCGGCTGCTCGCCTCGTTCGCTCGCTCGCTCGAGTCGCGGCTGGACGAATCACACGCCACCGCCTGGGGCAGCGTCACGATGCGTGAGCTGGTCGGGGAGGTGGCGGTCGTCGCCTCGGCGGCGTGCGCGCAGGACCTCAAAGCTCGGGCGGCGGTGGCGACGATCTAGCCGGAATTTCCGCAGGTGCTTGGTGTCTCGTTGATTGATAGGTGACTAATCAGTCACCTATCGTCCGCCAGCAGTGGAGGCAGTATTCCGAGCCCTCGGCGCGCCGGCGCGGCAGCGACTGTTGGATGCGCTCTTTGCGCGCGATGGTCAGACGCTCGGCTCGCTCGTCGCGCAGCTGGAGATGACACGGTTCGGCGTGATGAAGCACCTGCGGGTACTGGAGGACGCCGGCCTGGTCGTCACCCGCCAGGCTGGGCGCGAGAAGCTGCACTACCTCAACCCTGTGCCAATCCGGGACCTCCACGACCGCTGGATCAGCAAGTACGCCGAGCCCTGCGTCAGCGCACTGACCACTCTCAGGACGGAATTGGAGCAACCGATGGCCAACTCGACCGAGACCAAGACGCGGACACACGTCTTTCCAGATCTACATCCGCTGCACGCCGGAGCAGCCCTGGGACGGGATCACGTCTGGCGCGCTCACGAAGCGCTACTTCAACGACACGACGATCGAATCGACGTGGGAGCCCGGCCCGCCGGTGGTCTACCGCAACGACGACGGCTCGCTTGCCGTCGAGGGCGAGGTGATCGCCTGCGACCGCCCTCGCAGCCCCTCGTACTCGTGACACGTGCTTTACGACCCGGAGGTCGCCGAGGAGACGCCATCGGGGGTGGCATGGGAGATCGAGGCGATGGGCGAGAGCTGCCGTCTAACGCTCACCCATAACGAGTTCCCAGAAGGGTCGGTCGTCTTCGACAGCGTCGGAGAAGGTTAGCCGCCACTGCTCAGCAGCCTGAAGAGCCTGATCGAGCCCGGCGAGCCGCTGGACTTCGCGTCCTGACAGACGGCGATGCTCGTGCTTCGGGGAGGCTGAGGCAGGAGCTACGGCTAGCCCGTGATCGCGACCAGCTCTGGCTCGAATTCCCGCTCCCGCTCGGGGAGGTAGCCCAGGACCTCGCACACGTCCGCGATCGTCAGCCGGAGGCCGACGCCGCGGTCCTGCAGGCGCGCCAGCACCGGCGCGGCGGCATTTGCCTGCTCGCGCGTGAGCTCGCCACTGCGGATCGGTTCGGCACTCGTTCGGCCCGCGCCAGAGAGAACTGCTGCTTCCATAACAACAATCATAGAATGTTGTGGACAACCTCTGGACAGATAGGTCTGACGAGCGGGTCAGAAATCCGCCGACAAGACTGACGAATCGCCACTCTCAGCCCGAATACGCGCATGATCCGGCTGATTCGACGCTGCTACACGCTCGCTACGGGTTATCCACAGTCTGGTCCGAGACCACCTCGATTTGACCATCGCGCCACGCGTATGCGCGTTCGCGTAGCTGCGAGGGACAGCACTGCGCATCGCCGGTCCCGTAGACACCCACCTGTGTCACTACGAGGTCGAAGCGCACCTCCACGTGGCCGGCCAGCGCCTGGAAGAACACTACCTCCGGCCCGCCATCACCGAGGCGGTAGATCGCGACACCGAGGTCGCCGGCGGTCCCGCCCGACTCCACCACCACCACGGCCTCTTCCTGGCCATCGTCGGTGAGGTCGACGAAGACGACGCGCTCCGCGTGGATCTCCCCGCCCCCGGCGCGATTGATCAGATCGAGCTGCACCTCGAACGCCTCAAAGTCGACATCGCGCAGCGAACCGACGGCGGTCGCGGCCTGCGTCGCCGTCGCTGTCGCGGTGGGGGTCGCTGGCGTCGCATCGCCGTCATCGCTACAGGCTGCGGCAAGCACGAGCATCAGCGAGGCACTGGCGACGCCAAGCGCGCGCAGTCGGTAACGGCGCGGTCGCAGACCGGGCAGCCGGGGGTGGGGTCTTCGGCGCATCTCGCCCTCCGCCCCACCGCAGCCATCGTCGCGCCCGCGGGGCACGGAGGTCAACGCGAGTCTCGCAGCCGCGCGCGGCCCGCGGCGCCGGCCCGCCGTCTGCTACCGTGCTGCCATGTGTCGCAGTATCAAGACCCTACGCCGGGCCGAACCGGTGGTGCGCACCGAGAAGATCGAGGCGGCGGCGCTGCAATTTGTTCGCCTGGGAGCGGCTACCGCAGCCCCTCCCAGGCGAACACGGAGATCTTCGAGGCCGCCGTCGCACAGATCAGCGTCTCGATTCGCACCCTCCTCGATTCGCTCGTCACCCGAGTCTAGGCTCGGGCCAACGGCTCTTCGCTCCCCGGCCGCAGCACGCTCGCCGCAGCTCTTACTCATCGATCGTCGCGCAGATCTTACGTTGTAAGCTCGTGGAGCAAGACCGGTAGACAGACGGGATCACAACGTGAGCGACACCGAGGCCAACAGTCACATCAGCCCGCAGGCACTGGTCGCGCAAGCGCCAGATGCGATCATCCTCGCCGACCTCGAGGGCGTTATCCGCGAGTGGAACGCCGCCGCGGAGCGCATCTTCGGCTACTCCGCCGCAGAGGCGATCGGCCAGCGGCTCGACCTGATCGTGCCGGAGCGGTTCCGCGACGCGCACTGGGAGGGGTATCAGCGCGCGACCAACGACGGCGAGACGAAGTACGCCGGCCAGTCGCTGCCGACTCGGGCGCTGCGACGGGGCGGTGAGCAGTTCTACGTCGAGCTGAGTTTCGCGATCGTGCGCAGTGAGGACGGACAGGTCGCGGGGGCACTCGCCACCGCCCGCGATATCACCGCGCGATTCGAGGAGGAACGTGCCAGTCGCCGCCGACTCGCAGAGCTAGAGCAGTCGCTCGCGGACCTGCGTGACGGGGACTGACGCCACGCTAGAGGGGCAGCGGGTTCGTGCCACCCGCGCCCGTTCGACCGAGCCGCACAGCCACCGACCGATCGCGAGGGTGCACACTGTGGGAGGCCGCTAACGGCGGCGGCGCTCCCACGGCGTCTGGAGCCCTCATGCGAATAGGCACAAGCCGAGCGAAGGTCCCGTCCGTTCTCCTGCTCACGCCCGCCTTGCTGCTGGCAGCGGCGTGCGGCGGTGACGACGACACCGAAGCGGCAGCCACGTCCGCGACGGCGGCGGCGGAAGTGGCCGTGCCCGCGACCTACGGCGGCTCGTACTCTGACTCGGCCAGCTCGCCCGCGGCTACACCGACAGCGGCACCGCTCGCCGGCGCCGGCCCGTCCGAGCCCACCTACACCGGGCCGTACTCCAACGCGGTGAGATCTCCGCAGGCGACGCCGCCGGCAACGGCACCCGAGACACTCCAGCAGATCACCGACCTGAGCGCTGCGTTCGAACAGGTCACGCACTAGGGCGATGGTGGGAACGGCGTCGACTTCGCCAGCCCGAACGGCCTCGCGATCGACGGTGACGACAACGTCTACGTGACGGAGGCTCGAGGCAACCGCTTCCGCAAGTTCTCGCCGGACGGTGATGTACTGCTGGACATCGGCGGCGAAGGCGCGGGGCCGGGCCAGTTCCAGTTCCCGATCGGGATCGCCGTCGACCTCGATGGCTACATCTACGTCACCGAGGCCAGCGTGCACCGCGTCCAGCGCTTCGCGCCGGACGGCACGGTCGTCGCTTCCTTGGGCGCTCCCGGATCCGGGCCCGGCGAGTTTCTCTCCGCGATGGGGATCGCGGTCAGCGATGCCCGCGAGGTGTTCGTGGCCGACGTCGGCAACCACCGGGTGCAGGTCTTCGACCGCGAAGGCGCCTTCCTCCGCCAGTGGGGCGGCATCGGCAGCGGACCGGAACAGCTCAACAACCCGATCGGCGTCCAGATGGGGTCGGACGGCAACGTCTGGGTCGTGGACTCCAGGAACCGGCGAGTGCACCAGTTCTCCCAGCAGGGCGAACTGGTGCGGCTCTTCGACGATGTCGGACCCGGTCCACAGATCGTCTCCGTGAACGCGGCCAGCAAATTCAACGTCTCGTCGCCGTGGGCCGAGGGCCGCGTGCGGCACTTCGACGCGAACGGAGAACTGCTCGGCTACATCGGCAACAGCGTCACAGGGGCCGAGCTCGCGAAGATGAGTAGCGACGACGTGCAGCGCGTCGCGGAACTCTCGCTGCTCTCGGGTCTTCACGGCACCGTGACGGACCACAGCGGGGCGCTCTACCTTGCCGACACCGCCAACGGCATCGTCCGCAAGTTCGCACCAGTCGAGGGCTAGCCGAACGAACCGAGGCACGGGCGAGCCGGCCCCGCGTCGGTGCGCGTCGGTGCGCGTCGCTGCTCAGACTGCTCGAACTTCGGCGAGCCGCTTGTGTGCGTAGTCGTCGTCCCGGCAGACGGTGGCTTCCCATGCGGCCGACGTTTGCGCGGCGATGTCGTGTGCGCCGCCGTCGAGACCAGCGGCGTTGTGGGGCAGCACCAGGTCGAGGTCCGGGACATCGACGTGCGACTCGTCCCAGTCGATCAGCCCGACCCGATTCGCTGTCATGCGAACGTTGCCCGGGTTGTTGAGGTCGCCGTGGACGACGCATGTCTGACGTCCGGTGAGCCGCGCCCACGCTGCTCGGCATCGAGCAACGCCCTCAGGCGGCATCGCAGCGAGGTCGATCTTCGTCCCGGTCTCGGCGCGCAGGAGGTCGGTCAATGATCGCCAGCCGGGGCGCTGCGGCCTGCCCTGCGTCAACCGGTGTAGCTGGCGGAGCGTGGCGGCCACGCGACGCCAGTCGGCCTCCGTCTCGGGCGGTTCGCCCCCACGTAGGTCATCACTACCAAACCGTGGGCGAACGATCGGCCGTCCGTAGTCGGGATCGGCACCGGCACGCTCAGTCCTTCACGATCGAGGTATTGGAGGAGCTCAGTCTCCCACGCGAGATCAGCGTCGCTCCTGGCACCGAGACGACTGACCGCGAGGTGTCCGTTGACGCGCACGCTCCACACGTCGTTGGCGACTCCGACAGCGAGCGGTTCAATGCGAGCGACATCGCCACCCCACTGCTCGAGTGCGTCCCATCCCATCGGCAACATCTTACGCCGCGATACTTTGGCCTAGCTCCGCCTCACGGCACCGCGACGGACCACAGCGTGGCGCTCTACCTTGCCGACACTGCCAGCGGCATCGTCCGCAAGTTCGCACCAGTCGACGGCTAGCCGAACGAACCGAGGCATAGGTGAGCCGGCCCCGCGTCGGTGAGTGGACGGAGAGCGGCTTCGTATCTAGGATCGGGGCATGGCAGGGTAGCTCAGTGGTAGAGCAGGAGATTCATAAGCTCTTGGTCGTGGGTTCGACTCCCTCCCCTGCTACCAACGCACAAAAGAGAGGGCGCCCTGACGGGTGCCCTCTCTTTACGTCTGCCGGCCCTCTGCGTCTGGCGGCTCTGGGGAAGCGCCGGGCAGTAGGCTCAGGCTCTAGGCCACGCGGCCGAGCTCCGACCCATCCTCGGAGGCACGCACTACGCGCTTGAAGCTCGCGCTCGCTGAGCAGTGGGCCACCTGCATCGCCGGCAGATCCATCGGCATGCCGGTCTGCGGGTTCAGCACTTTGAGCTCGCGTCGCGATGACCGGCTGAACTTGCCGAGCCCGCGGTAGGAGATCGTGTCGCCGCTCAGCACCGTCGCCTGTACGAGGTGGCGGAACCCGTCAAGCACGTTCTCGGTGTCCTTGATTGAAGTCCCGGCGATCGCCGGGACGCGTTGGATCAACTCTGCCTCGGTCATGAAACCTCCGGTTCTGTGGCGTCCTTATGTCGGCCGTGGAGCCATCGGCATAATTCTTGGAATGCCCGTGGGGCAGCGCGTAGGGAGAATCCCCTAGATGGCGAAAGTTCAGCTCGCCCGCTCACCGGTTTTCCCGTTGCGAACAAACTCAGATCCACAGTGTGAGGTTTGAGCGATTTCCCTACCCCAACGGCGCCAGATCAGCCGTCGATCGTGACGGTCCCGGTGCGGCCATCGACGGTAACCATCGCCCCATCGGCGATCTGATCGGTCGCGTCGTGCGTGCCGACGACGCACGGGATGGCATACTCCCGCGCGACGATCGCGGAGTGCGAGAGGATGCCGCCGGAGTTCGTGACAATGGCGCCCGCGACCGCAAAGAGCGGCGTCCACGGCGCAGCCGTCGAGCGGCAGACCAGCACCTCGCCCTGCCCCAGCCGCCCGGCCTCCCCGAGGGTCGCGATCACCCGCGCGCGCGCCGTGACGACGCCCGGGCTGGCGCCGACTCCCTTCAGCGTGCGCTCCGGCAGCGGCTCGCCGGCTGGCTCCGGGTTCGGCGTATCCATCCGCATGTTCAGCAGGCCCGGAGGCGGCGGTGGCGGTGCCGCGCCGATGTACTCCGGAGGTTGCAGCGTGTGCTGGTACGCGAAGTCGGCGCGGCGCTGAGCAACCAGCGACTTCGCCCCGTCCAACGTGCCAGCAGCCAACGCCTGTAGCTCCTCCACGTAGAGGAAGGACGCATCGTCCGGCTCGCTGAGGTCACCGCTCGCGACGAACCGGTCACCAAGCTCAAGCAGCGGTAGGCGGATCACTCCGCTGATCGTGAGCTGCCAGAACGCTCGCTCCTCGCGCACGGGGACGTACGTCTCCGCGACGCCAAGCAATTCGTCGAAGCGGCCGCGCAGCACCCTGTTCGGCAGCCGTTCGCGTGCGTCCACGATCGCCTCCGCGCGCTGTCGTGCCGCTCGCTTGTAGGCGACACAAGGCGAGTTTCCCGGATCCGCGAGGTAGCGGCCGATCAGCTCCAGCGGCACCGACGGGTCTTCCGCCCAGGTCGGCCGATCGAGGACGCCCCAGCTCTCGGCGCGCCAGCCATAGCTGTCCAGGTATGCCGTGAGCCCGGCCATGAACTGCTGCCCGCCCGCGCAACGCTCAATGTCGTCATAGCGCTCGTCGCGAATCGCGGCGGCCAGTTCAGCCGACTGCGCCGCCATCGCCGCCAGCGCCGCCAGACCTTCGCCAGCCTCAGCACTCTCGTTGGCGACGCCCTGTAGCATCGTCGCCGCCAGCGTCTCGCCGTCATCGCCGAACTGCTCCTCGCAGAACTCGATGAATCGGTTGGCCTCCAACATCAGCAAGAACAGCGGCACCATCGTGTAGTGCTGGCCGCGCCCGTAGTCATCAACCAACTGATCGAGCAGGCCAGCGAGCGCCGGTGTCGACATTGCCGCGTAGTCTCGCCATCGGATCGCCTGGAACAAGCCGCGCACACGTGGCTCGTAGAATTCGCGCCAGATCTGCGACGCCGTGCGACCGCCGCGCTCTGAGCGCTCTGGTGCCGGAAAGCCACCGCCGACCGGGCGCTCCATGAACGGGTATCCGTTCACGACCGCCTGCCGCGCACCAAACGTTTGCCAGGAGGATGACTCACCCAACAGCTGCGCCATCGGGGTCAGTGGGCGGGGCGTGTGCATCTCATCCCAGATCCACGGCAGCTCGGCATCCGCGGGGTCACCCCACGTCACCTTAAAGTCGTCGGTCGCCTCGAGTCGTAGCACGGTCGCCCCCTCTGAGGCCCGCGCTCGACGCCGGCCATCGGCGCATTATCGCGCGACGGCCGTTAGCCGGAAGTCGCCTCGCGCGACGCCGCTACAGCACCGTGAACGCCGCAGCTGACCGTTTGAGGAATCCCGGCGCCAGCTTGCCCCACCGCTCGATGCTGTGGTGCCCCTCGCCGATCTCTTCTCGCTTCGCACCGCTGATCGTCGCGTCTTCCAGGTAGATCAGCAGTACCTCGGCGTTGCCGTCATCGACCAACCGCACGATGCGCTGGTGCACCCGCTCCTCCGGAACAGTGATGCCGACTCGGTCGCAAAACGCCGCCACCTGCGCCGTGTCTGAGTCTGCCCCTCGCAACTCCAGGAACGCACTGCGATTGGAGCAACGCACCTCATGCATGTACCGCTCGCCACCGAGGTCGAGCGTCGCGTCGAAGTCGTAGTGATACGGCTTGCCGCGGCGACTCAGCCGGGCCTCGAACTGCACGATCAAGCTGCGACGCGCGAACGGCCGATCTTCATCGATGAAGATGAACGCCTCCGTATCGGTACCAGGGAGGTCGATGTCGAGCCGCCCGAGGAACCGGAACTCCGATGCAACCTCCAGCCGCAGGCCCGGTCGCCCACCCGAGATCAGTACCTGCCCGTTGACATGCCGCGCCGGACGCTCCGTCATCAGCCCGCCTGGACCGCGTACAACGCCACCGGCTCATCGAGGCCCTTCAGCGTGACGTCGCCGATCGAGGTGAACGCGAAGCTCTTGCCTTCGCACAGCTCCATCACCACGCGCGAGACGAGCACCTGCCCGGGCTCCGCGCGGTCACCGATGCGTGCAGCCTTGATCACCGAGAGTCCGAAGAGGTCATCGTCCTCCGCGATCGGCTCCCCGGCGTTGATGCCGACGCGCACTCACACCTCGGCACCGGCCATCTCGCGCTGGATCGTGATGCCCGCCTGCACCGCCGCCACCACCGAGGGGAAGGTCGCCACGATGCCGTCGCCGGTGTGCTTCACCTCGCGGCCACCATTCGCTTCGAGCGCACCTCGGACGGCGCTGTTGTGGCCATGCAGCACCTCCTGCGCGCCCTCGTCGCCGAGGCGCTGTGTGAGCGCGGTCGAACTCTCGAGGTCAGTGAAGAGGATCGTCTGGAATCCGCCGACAGCGGGTTCTGCAGACGGCGCACCAGACGCACCAGTGAACTCCACGATCGCGCAAGAAGCTCCTCGCGATGCGCACCTGTCGTGACCATGTGATCACCACTGAACGTGATCAAACGGGCGCCCTTGATGGCTGCTGCGAGCTCACGTCCGTGGTGGAACGGCACGGCCTGGTCGTCCCGACTGTGAACGACCAGCGTTGGAGCCTGTATCCGCTCAAGATCTTCTCTCACGCTGCTCACAGCGTTCAGTTCAAGCAGTGCCACAATGGCATCGCTCTCGGCTATCTGTCGCTGCCGCTCCGCAAACTTTCTTGTCACCTGTTCCGTATCGAGAAAGAACATGTCGGACAGCATTCTTGACGCGACGCCCCAGTTCACGCGCCTCAGGTCTGCCAGGGTCGACACCGTGGCACGCTCGCGCTCGTTGAACTCCGTAAACGCGCCGACGAGAATCAGTCGCGAGACGCGATGGGGGTGCTTCGCCGTGTACCCCATCGACGCCTGCCCCTCCTGCGAGCGACCGATCAACGAGAACTCGTCAAACTCTGCGGCGTCGGCGACCGCCGACAGATCAGCGACGAGTTTATCGACGGAGGTCGGGAACGCATCCCGGGCAGACATCCCGTAGCCGCGCATGTCGTATCGGATCACAGTGTGGGTCTCGCTCAGCCCGGTATTGAACAGCGCGTCACCTGCAACGAATTCGGGCTGTGACGCGCCAAACTCGATCGTCGAGCCCATCCCCGGTGCCATGAAAATCGGCGGGCCCGATCCCGTTCGAACGAACGCAATGCGAACGCCGTCGCCGGTCGTCGCGTACTCGTACTGCGGCGTGGTCATATGGCCCCCTCAGTCGGCAGTGTCCCTCGGGGCCTTGCCTCGCGACCGTCGCAATGCGCATAGTGCCCTCCGAGCCGCACTTTTGCGAGCTTGAGCGAGATCGAGGAGCATCCGATGGCCAGCGACCCCGAGCAGATCATCCGCGACTTCTGTGCCGCCTTTGCCAACCTCGACCCGGACGAGGTGATGACCTACTTCGGCCCGGAGCCGACTTACCACAACATGCCCGGCTCGCCCGCCGTCGGCGAGGCCGCGGTGCGCGCCACCGTCGAGGGCTTTCTCGGCCGCTGGACGAAGACCGACTGGCAGGTAGTGAACATCGCCGTCAACGGCAACGTCGTCTTCGCCGAGCGGCTCGATGTGACAGACGAGGGCGACAAGCACGTCGACCTGCCATGCAATGGCGTCTTCGAGCTCGACGCCGACGGCAAGATCACCGTCTGGCGCGACTACTTCGACGCCGCCACCTACGCGAGGGCGATGACCTAGCCGGACGAGCGCCCCGACTGCACCTAGTCGAGTGCGACGATCGCTTCAACCTCTACGAGCAGCACGGACGTGGCGAGCGCCTGCACACCAACCAGCGTGCTGGCGGGCGGGTCGCCGCCGAAGAAGCCGTCCCGGGCGGCCGAGAGAGCTGGCCGCGCCTCCGGTGAGTAGTTGACGACGTAGGTCGTGATCTTCGCGACGTCCGAAGGCGTGGCGCCCACGGCGCTGATCGCAGCTCCCAGATTCGCAAACGCCTGTCGCGCCTGCGATTCGAGGTCGCTCCCGGCGAGCTGGCCATCGGCGTCGATGCCGACCTGACCTGAGATGAAGGCGAGCGCCCCGGCTCCCATCTTCACGACGTGCGTGTACCCCTGCGCCTCGTGAATGCCTTCGGGTGCGATGTGTTCCAGTGCCATCTCGGCCCCACTTTCCTGTTCGCAAGCATCTCCAGCGCTAGATGTAGTTCAGCTCCTTCGCGGCGGCGGCCAGTTCGTCGCGGAACTGCGGGTGCGCGAGCCCGATGATCGCCAGCGACCGATCGCGCGTCGTCTTGCCCTTGAGGTCCACCGCCCCGTACTCGGAGACGAGCCACTGCACCTCCGTGCGAGGCGTCGTGACGATCGCGCCCGGCGACAGCGTCGGTACGACGCGTGAGACCGTGCCGCTCTTCGCTGTCGAGTAGAAGGCGATGATCGACTTGCCACCCTTCGAGTCGAACGCCCCACGGGCGTAGTCGTGCTGGCCGCCAGTGCCGCTGAACTGCGTCGTGCCCATCGACTCCGAGCAGCACTGCCCGGTGAGGTCGATCTCGATCGTGGAGTTGACCGAGATCAGGTTGTCGTTCTTCGCGATGTTCGGCGGGAAGTTCACGTACGAGACCGGGTGCGCCTCGATGTACGGGTTGTCGTCCAGGAACTCGTACATGCGCTGGGTGCCGGCTGCGAAGGAGTAGATCGCCTTGCCGGCGTGGAAGGTCTTCTGCGTCCCGTTCGCCACGCCCGTCTCGATCAGGTCGACCATCGAGTCGACGAACATCTCCGTGTGAATGCCCAGGTCCTCGTGGTCGAGCAGCCTCTTGGCGACCGCGTTCGGCACACCGCCGATGCCCAGTTGGATGCAGGCACCGTCCGGAATCATCCCAGAGATCATCTCGCCCATCGCCTTGTCCTCGTCGCGGTCGGGCGGGTTCGGGAGCTCAAACAGCGGGGCGTCGTGCTCGACGATCGCGTCGACCTCGGAGGCGTGTACCCAGCCGGTGCCGTGCACGCGCGGCATGTTCTGGTTGACCTCCGCGACGACGTACTTCGCCTTGGCAATCGCCGCGACGTTGGTGTCCACGTTGGTGCCCAGGCTCATGTAGCCGTGCTTGTCGACGCGAGAGACCGCAACGAGCGCGACATCGATGTCCATCGACTCCGTGAAAATGCGCGGGATCTGGTGGAAAAACGCGGGGTTGTAGACCGCCTGTCCGCTCGCCAGCAGCGCGCGGTCCGCGCCCGAGGCGAACATCGACTCCCAGCGGATCACGTCGCGCACCTCGTGCGCGAGGATCGTGCGGGCACTGACGGGGGTCGGCAGCAGCGAGGTCATCGTGATGCCTTCGCTGAATCCACCGTCGAGCGCACGTTTCGCGATCGCCTCGAGTATGCCCGGGGGCTCGCCAACGGCATTGCCTTGCACGATCAGCGCGCCGTCCGGGATCGCCGCTGCCGCCTCATCGGTGGTCTTCAGCTTCGACCGGTAGATGTCCTGTGCACTGGCCACGAGGCTCCTCCTCCACGTTCCTTCGGAATGTTCAGAGAGTACCCCCTTGAGCGAGCGGCAGTATCCCACATCGATCGCGAATCGCGGTGACCCTATGGAGCATGCTAACGTCTGTCGCTGCCACAGAGGGGCACTGACATGCGACTAATCATCTACGGCGCGGGCGGCATCGGCGGCGGCATCGGTGCCTCGTTGCACCGCCACGGGCACGACGTCGTGCTGATCGCGCGCGGCGCTCAACTGGAGGCCTTCCAGACAAAGGGGCTGACCCTGGTCACCCCCGCAGGCACCGAGACGTTGCAGATTCCCAGTGTCGGACACCTCTCCGAGATCGACTTCACCGAGGACGATGTCGTGATCCTCACGATGAAGTCGCAACACACGGCGGGCGCGCTCGATGACCTCGCTGCCGCGGCGGGCGATGTGCCGGTCTTCTGCGCGCAAAACGGCGTCGCGAACGAGCGCATGGCGCTGCGCCGCTTCTCCCGCGTCTACGGCACCGTCGTCAACATGCCCGCGACCTACACGGTGCCCGGCGAGATCATCGTCCACGCGGCACCGAAGCTCGGCGTGCTCGACAGCGGGCGCTACCCCGAGGGGCTGGACGAGATCGCGACGACGGTCACCGGCGCGCTCGAGGCCAGCGAGTTCCGCGCGGAGCCGGACGAGCACGTGATGCGCAAGAAGTACACGAAGCTCCTCACCAACCTCGGCAACGCAGCCCTCGTCGTCTGCGGCCCGGGCGTCGACAACCGCGAGCTGGGTGGGGCGATGACCGCGGAGGCGCAGGCGTGCTACGCGGCCGCCGGCATTGAGAGCGTCGCTCCCGAGGTGCTGAACGCGAACCGCGCCGCCGCCATCCAGAACGCGGAGATCCCGGGCGTGCCGCGCCAGGGCAGTTCGTCGTGGCAGAGCATCCTGCGAGGCACGGGCAACGTGGAGGCGGACTACCTGAACGGCGAGATCGCGCTGATCGGCGCGGAGCACGGTGTACCGACGCCGGTCAACCGCCTGGTCCAGCGGCTGGCGAACGATGTCGCTCGAGGCACCCACGAGCCGGGCAGCATCTCGCCGGACGAGCTGCTCTCGATGGCGGCCTCAGGCGGGGCGAGCTAGCCGGCCTGCGCTCCCTGCGGTGACTGGCTGGTCAGCGCCCGTAGCGTCTTCGTGACGTGCAGCGTGCATCGATCGCAGAGGAAGTAGGCTTCCGGCGAGCCGGCGCTGCGCAAGGTCGGTCCGCTGGACGACGCGACGATCGCGCCCGGCATCATCTGCACGGAGGTCGCACGGTCGACCAGCGCGAGCCGGCAGGCGTCACAGATCGCAGCGAATTGCATCGGGCCTCCCAGCACCCTCAATCAGCGGCAGGTCGCTGTGCGTTCATCAGGGATCGGCACAGATTGTGCCGATCCGCATCGGACAGCGGGTAGAATGCGCGCTGGCGAATCTGGAGGTGCCTGATGCCCGGTCCGATGGAAGGTATTCGTGTCGTGGAGATGGGCGTCTGGGTCGCCGGACCCTCCGCGGCCGTCGTGCTCTGCGACTGGGGCGCGGAGGTGATCAAGATCGAGCCCGCGGAGGGCGACCCCTTTCGCGGTCTTGCGGCCGGATTCGGCGACGACGACGCCGCCATGCCGCCGCCGTTCGAGATCGACAACCGCGGCAAGCGCAGCATCACGCTCAACTTGCGCACCGACGAGGGCATCGAGATCGCGAAGCGGCTAATCGACGACGCGGACGTCTTCGTCACGAACATGCGCCCCGGCGGGATCGCCCGCATGGGCCTCGACTACGACTCGGTGCAGGAACGCAATCCGCGGCTGATCTACGCGCAAGTCACCGGCTACGGTCTCGACAGCCCCGACGAGGACCGCGCCTCCTTCGATGTCGGTGCGTTCTGGGCGCGCGCCGGCGTCGCTGCGGCGATCACCGCACCCGGCGCCGACCTGCCGCTCCAGCGCGGCGGCATGGGCGACCACACGACGGGCAGTCAGGCCGCCGGTGCCGTCGCCGCCGCGCTCTTCGCGCGCGAGCGCAGCGGTGAGGGCCAACTCGTGACGGCGTCCCTCGTGCGCACGGGCGTCTACACGCTGGCCTGGGACCTCAACACCGCACTGCGCACCGGCGAGGCTCCGCAGCCGATGGAGCGCGATACGTTCCCGAACCCGCTGATCCTCAGCTACCAACTCAAGGGCGGGAAATGGATCTGGCTGCTGATGCTCCAGGGTGACCGCCACTGGCCGGACTTCTGCCGCGCGGTCGAGCACGAGGAGTGGATGCAGGACGATCGCTTCACCTCGCTGATGGACCGCGCGATCAACGCCGCCCCGCTGATCCACGAGATCGAGCAGGTGCTCGCCGAACGCACGGCCGAGCAGTGGGCGGAGGTCTTCGATCGCGAGAACGTCTGGTGGGCGCCGGTGCAGACGCTCGCAGAGGTGGTCGCAGACCCGGTAGTCGAGGCATCGGGCGCGTGGGTCGACGTCCCCCTCCCCGACGGCCCCGCGAAGATGGTCGCCAGCCCGGTCGACTTCCACGGCACCCCGTGGGCACCGACGGCCGGTGCGCCTGAACTTGGTCAGCACACGGAAGAGGTGCTGCTGGAACTCGGATACGACTGGGAGGGCATCGGCAAGCTGAGGGACGCGGGCAGCCTGGGCTGAACGCCGCGGTCGAGCTACGGTATCGCATCACCGACGTGCTAGAGTCCCCGTATGGCGAAGCCCGGAGCCCAACCGCTAGAACTGCGTGAGCCGACCGACTTCGGCGACGTGAAGTTCCGCTCGGCGCTCGTCAACGTCACGAACATCTGCAACCTCGACTGCGTGCACTGCTTCGTCTTCCGGGCCAGCAACCCGAACCGCCCGCAGGATCGCATGGACGACGCAACAATGCTGCATCAGCTGCGTGTGCTCCGCGACAAGCACGAGATCCAGTCGATGCTCTTCATGGGTGGCGAGCCGATGATCCGGCGCGAACTCGTGATGGAGGCGATGCAACTCTTCGAGAGCAGCTCGATCGTCACCAACGGCACCTACGGCATCCCTTCCGCGTCCGGCCACCTCGTCACAGTCTCCCTCGATGGCCCTGAGGAGCTGAACGACCCGATCCGCGGCGAAGGCGTCTTCCAGAAGGTGAAGGAATCCGTCTTCTCGCCCGACCGCGACCCGGACGACGGCACCACCGTGATCCTCCAGATGACGGTCACGGAGGCCAACCAGGATGGCGTCGAGCAGTTCATCGAGGAGGTGAAGGACTGGCCGGTCACCGGCGTCGCCTTCACCTTCTACGTCCCAACCAAGGGCGACCACGGCCCGATGGCGTGGAAGGACCTCGCTGAGCGGGACCCCGTCGTGAAACGGGTGATCGCGCTCAAAGAGAAGTACCCGGACGTCGTGAAATCGAACGTCGGCGCGCTGGATATGATGCTCTCCGGCCGCGCGATTGAGTCGACCGGCGAAAACGGCGAGAACTGCCACATGCGCAACATGCTGCCGCTCTACATGGGCGAAGGCGGCAACTTCGACAAGCCGTTCTGCTGCTACGGCAACGAGGTCGACTGCACCCGCTGCGGCGCCTACGCCGTCTTCAACAACGCCTACCACCGCCAGCAGGGCGAGCCCGCACCCGCACCAATCTCTTAGCGCGCCTCGGCTGCCGCCGCAGGCCTCAGCTCAATCCCGGAATCTCACTCGCGTCGTAGTGCCTCGTCCGGAAGACCCAGTTCACGACCTGCCCGGCCGGCTGAGTGTGGAAATGCGGGTTGGTGTACTCCCACACAACATCGCGGTCCGGTGTCACCTGGAAGATGCGTCCAGAGTTGCCCTCGGTCACCAGCGTGTTGCCGTTCGAGAGCCGCTGAGCGCCTGAGATGTACGGGCTGAAGAACGACAGCGGCGACGGGTCTCGATAGACCCACCCGATGCTGCTGTCCGATCGATCGAGCTCGATCACACGGGAAAACGGGAGCGGCACATCCGGTCGATAGCCTCCGTTGTCGAAGACGAGCACGTGCCCGTTCTCAAGCATCGAGGGGTCGTGCTGCTGCGAGATCATCGGCGACCCGACCTCCCACTCAAACTCGCCCGTCGCCTTGTCGATGATCGCGACCGTCGAGACGTTGCGCATGCTCACCATCACGCGGTCACCGTCCAGCGGCACGACCGTGTTGGCGTGCGACCACTCGTGGCGAATATCGTTGAAGGTGAGGCGATGGCGGTCGACATCGAGGTGTTCCTGCATGTGCCACTCCCAGACGCGGTTCCCCGCCGCGTCGACCTCCACAATCACATCGGCCCACATCTCGTCGTGGCCGGTACCAGCGACGCCGCCCTGCACGCGCCGCACGAGATCCTCTGGCATCGGCTCGCTCGCCAGGTAGATCGCCCCGCCCGACTCCGTGCGACGCGCATCGTGGTGGTGGTTGATGTCACCATGCTCCCAGACGACGTTGCCGTCCCAGTCGACCTCCGCCATCACGCCACCCTTGAAGAGTCGCCAGGCCGGGAATCGGTCCCACGTCTCGTCGTTCTTCACCTTGCCGCCATAGAAGATGTTGCCGTTCGGCAACACGTACCCCCACAGTCCCGGCGGATACGGCATCTGTAGTGTTCTGACGTCGTTGCCCTGCATGTCGATCAGGTACATCTCGCCGTCACCGAACATCGGCGCATACAGGACGAAGCCCGGGCAGGTGCGTTCAGGATCGTGGGCGGTCAGTCCCAGCTTGAGCGTCCGGCGCTGCGTGTTCTGCTCTACCTCACCCATGTGTCCGGTCCCTCTCCTCCGGCGCCTGCTGGCGCGCTCGGAGTCTAGCGCCCTGCGCGCTCCTCAGTCAGCTTCTGGTTGTCCAACGCTCGCTGCACCATCGGGCGTCGATGCGTGCGTTCGCGATCGGGCAGCGCGGCGGCCGGGTCGCCCTCGCCGATGCTGGACAGCATGAAGAGGGCGTGTGCGGCGTTGATGTGGGCGCTGAAGCCCTGCGCGTCCTGCACCTGGTTCACGGCCAGTTTCGTCATCCGCAGCTGGAACGGGTCGTTCTGCGCGACGCGCTCGGCGTAGCTCATCGCCTCGGCCTCGAGCTGGTCGGCCGGCATGACGCGGTTCACGAGGCCGAGGTCGTGCGCCTCGGTACCACTGATGAAGCGTGCCTCGAAGAGCAGCTCCTTCGCCTTGCGCCCGCCGATGTCCCAGGGCACGGAGAAGTACTGAAAGTTGGAGGCCAGGAACTGCGCGCCCTCCGCCGCGAAGATCACGTCCATCGCGGAAGCGATCATCCAGCCGCCGAAGATGCAGTGTCCGTGTACCGCCGCGATCGTCGGCTTCGAGACGTTACGCCAGCGCAAAGTGTTTTCGACGTTGCGGTCCCAGCTGCGCTTGTAACGCCCGCGCAGCCCCTCTTCGTACGGCCGCTGTTCGAGGTCGGCGAGTTCCTCCGCCGTACCGAGGTCGTGGCCGGCCGAGAACGATTCGCCTTCGCCTCGCACGACGATCACGCGCACCTCGGTGTCTTCCTCTGCGCGCTCCATCGCGTCGTCGAGCGCTTCCAGCAGCAGCCGGTTCTGTGCATTGCGGTACTGCGGACGGTTGAGGCTGATGCGGGCGACATGCCCGACCAGTTCGTATGTGACCTCTTCGTGCGTGACCTCACTGTGTTCGTTCGTCATGCTCCTGCGGTCCCTTCGTACCCGGGGGGCGGGCCCTCGCCCGTCACCCCCAGCTGCACCAGCCGTTCGTACTCGTCGTGGTCGATGTCGAGGAAGCGCGCGAGCACCTCTTCCGAGTGCTCGCCCATCAGCGGCGAGGGCCGGGCCGGGTCCAGCGGCGTCCCCGAGAGTCGGAACGGCGCGGTGAATTGCGCGTGCGTCCCCGCCTCCGGATGGTCGATGTCCTGCACGTACCCGCGAGCGCGGAAAGTCTCGTCCGCCGCCACCTCGAACCCATCGAGTACCGGCGCGGCGATCACCCCGGCGGCCTGCAGTGCAGCGACGACCTCATCACGCTGCTGCTCGGCGATCCACGCCCCGATCACGCCGTCGAGGTCGTCCTCGTGCTCTTTGCGCGCCTCGTTCGTGGTGAAGCGCGGGTCGCTCGCCCACTCGGGGCGCCCGGCAACGCCGCAGAGCGAGGCCCACTGCCCGGCGGACTCGGCGGCCAGCGCCACCCACTGCTCGCCGCCGTCGTCCTGGCCGAGCGCCGCGTAGATGCCGTGCGGCGCGAACGTGAGGTGCCGGTTGCCCATCCTCGGCCGCACATTGCCGGTGATCGTCTGTTCAAGCACGGCGTCGCCGATCAGGCCGTAGTTGGCGTCCTGCATCGAGAGGTCGATGTACTGGCCGCGGCCGGTGCGGTTGCGGTAATGCAGCGCGGTCACCAGCGCGGCGAAGCCGTATGTCCCGGCGACGCCGTCCGGGAACATCCGTCCCGAGTTGAGCGGCGCGCCGTCGACGTAGCCGAGCAGCGCCGACTGCCCGGAGGTCGGCTCGATCGTCCCGCCGATGCCCGGGATGTCGCGCCACGGCCCGTCCGCGCCGTACGCGGAGAGGCTGCACATGATCAGGTCCGGCTTGATCGCCTTCAGCGCTTCGTAGTCGATGCCCAGGTTGCCGACGACCCGGGGCGAGAAGTTCTCGACCATGATGTCGGCGTGGGGGATCAGCCTCCGGAACAGCTCGATACCCTCCTCCGTCTGGAGGTCGAGCGTGATCTCCTGCTTGTTCAGGTTCACCGCGTTGAAGTTCGGGCTGACGTTCCACGCATGCGTCGCGCTCGGCACGGCGCGCAGGCCCGCCGGAATCGGACCGTCATAGCTGCCGCGCCATGAGTCAAGACGACGGCGAGCCTCGATCTGCACCACCTCCGCGCCCATCAGAGCCAGCAACTCCGTGCTCAGCGAGCCGGCCCATGCCTGCGTGAGCACCATCGCGCGGACACCCTCGAGTGGCCCGCCCATCAGCCCAGCACTCCCTGCTCGGCGAGGCCGCCGATCCAGTCGTCCATGTAGTCGGCCGCATCGCGCAGCACGCGCGCCGAGTCTTTCCCCGCTCGTGGCATTCCGCGATCGAGTGCCCACGGCGTCTCCGACATGCGGAACGGCGCACCGGGGAAGTGTGGCCCCTCATCCGTGTCCGTCGGCCGTACGAGGTTGCCGCGAGAGCGCAGGTGCTCGTTCTCGCTCAGCTCGGCAGTGTCGAGCACCGGACCTGCGACCACGCGCAGCGCGCCGAGCGCGTCGAACAGCTCCATCTTGTCGCGCTCGGCCATCCGCGCCTCCACCACCGGCACGAACTCGTCTCGGTGCTGCATGCGGTACCAGCCGGAGTCGAAACGGCGGTCGGCGGAGAGCACTTCAAGGCCCAGCACGTTCATCGCGTCACGCCAGAAGTGAGCGCGGCTGAGCGTCAGCGCGAAGTGTCCATCGCGCACCGGCACCGGGCCGGAGATCAGGTCCATCTGCTGTTTGCGACCTGTCACCGCGCCCGCATGCTGCGTGGCAACCAGCCCCGGCGCGAAGACGATCCCTGCCGCCTCCGACTCCGCGACATCGACGTGTTGGCCCTCGCCGGGGTGCTCGTCGCTGTAGCAGAGCGCCGTCACGGCCCCCGCGTAGGCAGTCACGCCCGCGAGGTAGGAGGCGGTGTAGCCGCTGCCCTTCAGCGGCTCGCGATCGGCGAGGCCATTGGCCGCGGCCCACCCGGAGTATCCGTAGGCCGTCAGGTCATTGCCCGGCAAGTGTTCGCGCCCCCCGTCCTGCCCGTGCGGCGTGATCGAGACCAGCGTCTGCTTCGGCCACAACTCGTCGCGCTGGTCCAGTCCGATCCCCCATCGGTCGATCGTTCCGGGGGTACCGCTCTCCACCACGATCTGGGAATTGCGCACCATCGCGGAGAGCGCGCGCCGCCCCTGCGCGTGTTCGACATCGAGCATGATCGAGCGCTTATTCGCGAGTACGTAGCTGGCGAGGATGCTCGTTCCATCCTCGCTGAACGGCCCCAACGAGCGCAGTCGGCTACCACCGGGCGGCTCGACGGCGATCACGTCCGCGCCGAAGTCCGCGAGCAACCGCGTACACCACGCGCCGGCAACCGACGTCGAGAGGTCGATCACCCGCACATCGTCCAGCGCGCGCTGCCGCTCTACCGTCACGTCGCTCCCTCGTTGACCGGATAGGCGGCGATGATAGCGCGGCCCAGATGCGGGCGGCAGCTAGCCAGTGCGAGCGATCGCGACGGACTGCGATGCCCAGTCCGTCAGCGCCGCGTTATCCTCGACCACGTCCTCCGGAACCGTGAAGTACGGCATCCGCGAGTGTTTCTCGGCCTCAACCGCCTCGTAGCGGGCGCGGTTCGAGTCATCGACCTGCAGATGCAGGCGGGCGTCGGAGTCGATCAGCGCGAATATCTTCTCGTCGACGAGGACGCCGACGCCGCCGAACATCTTACGCCACGTCATCTCGCCGATTTCGCTCAGTTCGTCAACGATCTGCTCTGCGAACTCCCCGACATCCTCTGAATACTTCGCGCCTCGCTCGCCCATCCCTCATCTCTGCCGTCGATGCGTGGGAGTTGGTAGTGGCGGCCCCGGGAGGAGTCGAACCCCCGACCTTCGGAGTAGAAATCCGCCGCTCTATCCACTGAGCTACGGGGCCATCGTGCCGCGTCACAGTGTAGCCGCGCCGAGCCGCGAACTCGCGCGAGGCAAGCCTTCCCCGTCGCTCAGATCACGAACCGGGAGGTGGCCGCTTCATGATGTAGATGATGTTGCCGTCGGGGTCGGCCAGGCTCGTGCCTGAGTCGTCAGGCCCGGCCGGGGTGGCTTCGAGACCCCTGGCTTGCAGTTCTGCCATCACAGCCTTCGGCTCGCCGACCGCGAAATTCAACATGTTCATGCCGATACGCATGAGATGGACCTCTTGCCGCCCGGCACGGAACGTCGCGCAGTTCGGGTTGTCCTTCGAGCTGATCGGACGCTCGCCATCATGCCCGTGCACCTCAGTCCGCTCGAACCCGAGGCGGGTGTAGAAATCCACGGACTGAGCGAGGTCGGACAGGTTCAGGACCACCGTGAGATCGCCCAGGTCAATCGGATCCGGGGCACCTGAGCTGTCGGTAGTCATTCGTGCCCTCTTAGGATGCGGCCGGAACGCGCTCCGACCGACTACTCCGAGATATTAGTGGACGTGAGGCCGTGACCGGGCACAGCCGCGACCCGCGCGGTATATTCCGCGCCATGACATCTGACCCGAACACTACCGAGATCGACCGCCTGCTCGAAGAGCTGACCACCGCCCCCGGCCCGACCGGGTTCGAGGGGTCCGTGCGCGAGATCGTGCGCCGCGAGCTCTCGCCGATCGCGACCTCCATCGAAACGGACGCACTCGGCTCGCTGATCACCACCCTCCGAGGTTCGTCCGACCGCCCGCGCGTGATGTTCGCCGCGCACATGGACGAACTCGGACTCCTCGTCCGGCGCGTCACGGACGAGGGCTTCGTGAAGTTCCAGACGCTCGGTGGCTGGCTCGACCAGGCGCTGGTCAACCAGCGATGGCAGATCCTCACGCGCGACGGCGCCGTGCCCGCGCTTACCGGTATCAAGACGGTGCACGTGATGACGCCCGAGGCGCGCGGCAAGGTCTTCAAGAAGGAAGACCTCTTCCTCGATGTCGGCGCGAGTAGCAAGGAGGACGCCGAGCAGCGGCTCGGCATTCGCCCCGGCGACCCGGTGGTGCCCGACTCTGGATTCGCGCCGATGGCCGGCGGCGACCTCCTGCTCTCGAAGGCGTGGGACGACCGCATCGGCGTCGCCCTGATGATGGGCACGATGAACGCGCTCGCCGCCTCCGGCGACCACCCGAACACGGTGATCGGCGTCGCCACCGTGCAGGAGGAGGTGGGCCTGCGAGGCGCGCAGACCAGCGCTTACCAGGTCGACCCGGATGTTGGGCTCAGCCTCGAAGTCGGCGTCGCGGGCGACTACCCCGGCGCCACCGTCGACGAGGCGCAGGAGAAGATCGGGGGCGGCCCCGCGATCTTCCTGCATGACTCATCGATGCTGCCCAACCTCAAGCTGCGCGACCTCGTGATCGATGTCGCCGAGCAGGCCGGCATCCCGTTGCAGTTCAACGTGCTCACCGGCTACGGCGAGGACGGCTCGGCGATTCAACGCTCGCGTGGCGGTGCGCCGACGATCAACATCACGGTGCCCGCGCGCTACCTGCACAGCCACAACGGCATCATCAGTCGCGACGACTACGTGAAGGCGGTCGAGCTTGTGACCGCACTCGTGCGGCGACTCGATGAGGCGACCGTCGCCTCGCTGACCGCATTCGACGACTGATGCCCGCCCGCGCATGGCACTGACCGGGCCGGCCCGCCGCTTCGTCGCAGAGGCCCCGGTCGGGCGCTTCGCGACGGTAGACCAGCAGGGCGCACCGCACATCATCCCGATCTGCTTCGCGCTGGTCGGCGACCACCTCTACAGTGTGGTCGACCAGAAACCGAAACGCACGACCCGGCTCCAACGGCTGAGCAACATCGAGGCCAATCCGAGCGTCGCGCTGATGATCGACCGCTACAGCGACGACTGGTCGCAGCTCGCGTGGGTGATGGTGCGCGGCGACGCCAGCGTGATTAAGTCCGGTGAGGAGTACACCGAGGCGCTTCGCGTGCTGCGCGAGAAGTACCCGCAGTACCGCTCGATGAACCTCGACGGACGCCCGATGATCCGGCTCACGCCGGACCGCGTGAACGCATGGGCATCGAGGACTGAGCCCGCCGTGAGGTCGAGCGCTAGGCGCTGATCTCGCGCGTGTGCACCTTCTTGAGCGAACCGAAGACCGACTTCGTCCCGACCACCTCGACGGCATCGAGGTCCGCGCGCGTCGTGATGTACTTCTGCACCAGCCGACCGACCGGTTGAGCGGCTACGACGGCTAGCATCGCGGCGGCGAAGGCGTTGCCGAAGCGGCCACCGCTGTCGCACCCGCTTGCCAGCGTGCCCGTCGCTGCGGCGGCGGCCATCAGCCCGGCGACCGCGATGTTTGTGCCGCAGAGCGGCGAGACAGCGAGCGAGCTCTCGCCCCGTTGCATCCGCCGCAGCGCCTCGTTCGCGCTCTCCGTCAGATCCGCCTCGTCGATGTCGCCGAAGATGAAGAAGCCATCCCCGCTCGCGCGGCCGACCAGTCGCATCGGCCCGCGGCGAGCCAGCAGTACCGCCACCGTGGCGTGCTCCAGCGCGTGATTGCGCCGCACAGCTTCGAGCCAGCGTTGGATCATCGTCGTGCCCTCGGTGAATGCTGAGGCGAATTCTATCCGAGTATAGACGGGCGCTGCGCCCTCGCAGGGGCTAGTCGGCGCGGCTGGTGCCCGGCGCGGCGACCTCGAAGTCGGCATCGATCTCAATGCGGATGATCGCCGTCGGCGACGAACCGTTCACCGGCACGATGCGCAGGATGCCAACGCTCGACGTGCTCTGCAGCAAGGTCGGGTTCACCGTCAGCGTCAGTTCGCCGGGACGCTCGCAGTCCGGCACGGGACAGGCGACACCGAAGCCCAGCGAGACCCCCCCGGGCGGGTCCGTCACGATCCACGCCGCTTCCGGCTTAGCGATCCACGAGACGATGCCGACGCCGAGGTTCGTCAGCCGCACGGTCGCGAACTGGTCCTGCGGCAACCCGTTGAGCCGGATCAGCACCGTCTGTTCATCGACCTCCAGCCTCGGCACGCCGAGCACGCGCTCACGGATGCCGGGCTCCAGCGTCGGAGCCACGTCGAGGTGCACCGGCGAGGGCGTCGGCAGGTCCATCGCGCTGTACGGGAAGACCCAGTTCGCGAGCGAGAGCGGGTCGAAGAAGCGCGGCTGCGAGAGATCCGGCAGCGAGGCGGCGACCGGCTGCCAGAGCAGCGCATCGTCCCGCGTCGGCGGGGACGCCATGCAGCCCCAGACCAGCTCCTGGTAGGGGTAGCGCCGCCTCGACTGCGTGCCGTCACAGCGGTACGCCTCACGCGGCCACGCGCCAAAGGTTGGGTCGGAGGGATGATTCGATGAGAACGACCCGGAGCCGGCGAAGCCGTTGTACGACCACGTCGCCATGTACCAGTTCTCGATCAGCTCCGGGTTCGCGGCCGTGTCGGTGCCCACGACCGGACGGGTCTCCGGCGCAGCGTTCCACTTTTCCGCGAGAATCGATGCGCCGCGAGCGATGTTGTAGCCGTAGTGGGTCGCGATCTTCACCTGGTCAGCGCTGGGCCGGTTGCTGCCGCCCAGCGCGACCGTCATCCCCGTCGTCACCTGCATCACGCCATACCCGCAGTCGAAGGAAACGAGCGCCGAGCCGATCGACTCGAACTTCGTCGCGCGTGAGGCCATCGTCAGCGTCGACTCCTCCCACGCAATCGACTTCAACAGCGTTGACGGCACGCGATGTAGACCGGCTGAGCGTGCACCGCGAGGCCCGACCTCGACGGCCGGCAAACTGAATACGAGGTCGCCGGGGAAGAGCGCGTTCAGCGAGACGGCGTCGATCGTCGCCAGGTAGGTGAGCCGTGATTGCTCCGCCTCGTACGCTGTCGGCGTGCGCAGGAACGCGCAGGCGCTGGCGTGCTGCTGGGCGCTCGGCGCAAACGCGAGAACCGCGAGCAGCCCCGCCGTGGCGGCGAGTGCGAGCAACGCCCCTCGGCCGCTCCTAGCCACGCGCCAACCAGCCGAGGAAGGTCAACTCGCTGTTGCCGGTGACGGGCAGGCGCTCACCGTCCACGGAGATCAACACCAGCGACTCCGTCCCCGGTGCATACGCGCTGCTGCCGTCGAAGGTGCGCGCGGCGAGGTAGCGCCCGTCCGGGCTCCAGCCGAGCGGCGTGTCGAAGCCCTGCTCCGGCGCAGCCAGCGCCGTGACGGCACCATCAGCGAGCGAGATCGTGGCCGCCGAGGCGGTCGCCGCCGGGTACGCCTCCCGGCCGTAGGTCAGCGCCTGCCCACTCGCATCCCACACCGGCGCGAACTGCTCGGAGGGCCCATCCGCCTCGATCAGCGAGTCACCATCGGCGATCGAAGCGACGTGCAGCCGGTGCACGATGCGTTCGCCGGCGCGCACGGGTGCGAGGTAGGAGATCAGTCGTCCATCGGGCGAGAGCTGCCAGTCGCGGGCGATCTCATCGGACGCATGCAGCAGCATCGTCACCTCGCCCGCACCATCGACGCGGTAGAGGTCGGTGCCCGCAGTCGAGAGCTGCACGAAGAGCACGTCGCCGCCCGCTTCCTGCGCGACGGGGAAGACGCCAAAGTCGCCGCTGTAGCTGTGCACGACGCGCCGCGCGCGCGTCCCAAGGTCGACCCGCGAGAGTCGCTGCTCGCCGTCCGGGCCGAAGCTGCGATAGACGAGGTAGTCGCCCCCCGGCCCGAACAGCGGCGCGACGAAGAGATCGGCGTCGCGCGCCAGTCGCGTGCCCGTGCCACTTGCGAGATCAAACAGCCACAGCTCGGCCGGCGCACCGCGTCCACTGCCCGACGGCAGCACCGTGTACGCGACGAGCGTGCCGGCCATCGAGGGTGCCGGATTGATGCCCCAGCCATCGGCGTGCGCGACCGTCGTAATCAGCTCCCACCGCGTCGGGTCGCCGGCCGAGGCCGTGTAGACGCTGTCGGCGGTGAACCCAAACTGCGCATAGACAAGCACCGTCTGAGTGGAGGCCGTCTCACCGTCCGACGTGCGCTCAGGCAGGCCTCGCAGGACGAGCGCGGAGACGGAAAACGCGGTCACCGCGAGGGCAACGAGCAGCAGCGAGCGGAGGCGGAATCGACCCATGGTTACGCCATCGTGCGTCTCGGACCCCGCCAGTCCGATCCGGGTGCCCGTGCAACGGGCCCATTCACGATACGGAGCAGTCCAAAATCATGTCAACGTCGCGCGCTGCTATCCTTGATCGGTGATTGCCCTCAATTCGTGATTCTTCGCTACTTCTCCGTCATCGACGACGCGCCGATGGCGTTCGTGACCGTGGTCGGCGCGTTCGTCTTCACGATCCTCGTCAGCCTCTCGTTTCACGAGTTCTCGCACGCCTACGCCGCAGACCGGCTCGGCGACCGCACACCGCGCTCGCTCGGCCGCGTCACACTCAACCCGCGAGCGCACCTCGACCCGATCGGTTCGTTGATGATCCTGATCATCGGGTTCGGCTGGGCGAAACCGGTACCGATCAACCCGTACAACACACGCAACCCGCAGCGGTCGCTGGCGATGATCGCGAGCGCCGGGCCGCTCTCGAACCTGATGATGGCGGGCCTCGCCGGCATCCCGATCAAGACCGGGATGGTGCCCGGCCTGCACCCATTCGTGCTCCCATCGGCGGTCGACAACCTGGCGAGCTTCGCCACGGACAGCACCGGCAACATGGTCGGACTCTTCCTCGGCACGATCGTGCTGATCAACATCTTGCTCGCGATCTTCAACCTGATCCCACTCGCCCCCCTCGATGGCTTCAACGTCGCGGTCGGACTGCTGCCGCGCGAGCTCTCGCAGCCGCTGGAACGCGCCGCACCGTGGATGCCGGGCATCCTGATGATCCTGATCCTGATGCCCTTCCTCACGAACTCGAGCCCGCTGTTCGAGCTGATGGCGCCGATCGTCGACTTCTTCCTCGAGCTGTTCGTCGGCGACAGCCTGCCGATCCGCTTTGGCTAACCCCCTCGCCACCGCCCGCTACCGCGTCGGGCAGGTGCTGCGAGGGCTGAGGACGACGATCGGGCCGGCCGACGCCGAGGCCTTCGCCACCCTCCTGACCAGCGCCGAGCTCGAGTTGTTCCTGCGCATACACCCTCGCGACCGCACACACTCGATCTGCGTAATGCGAGAGCTCGCACGCGACGGAGGTTCGCGACCGTTGCTCGCCGCCGCCCTGCTGCACGACGTCGCAAAGGGCCAGCCGTGAGTCTGGGAGCGGGCGCTCTTCGCGATCCTCGAGAGCATCTCCCTGCACCTCCTCGACCGGCTGGCCTCGCCGCGTGGCATGCGTTAGCGCAGGGCGATGTGGGCGCTGCGGCACCACGCGCGGGAGGGGGCGGAGCTGCTTCGTCGCGCAGACAGCAGCGAGCAGGTGCGCGCACTCGTCGAGCGGCACACTGAGCGTCCGCCGGCGAACGAGGCGAATGTGGAATTTGCGCTCCTGATCGCCGCCGATGGTGCGTGCTAGGATCAGCGCCCAACGTTCCCGCTGCGCAGGGGAGAGCCCTCCATGCCACGTATAGCGATCATCGGCACCGGGCTGATCGGCGCGTCGATCGGCCTCCGGATGCGGGAGCAATCGGGGATCACAGATCTGGAGATCGTGGGCTCGGACGACTCGTCCGGCCACCTCAAGCGTGCCGAGAAGATCGGCGCGATCGACTGCGGGATGCGCAATCCGCGCGAAGCGGTACAGAATGCCTCGCTCGTGGTGCTGGCGACGCCCGTGCTGTCGATGCGACGGCTGATGACCGATATCGCGCCGGCGCTCACGAGCGGTGCGATCGTCACCGACACCGGTTCCACCAAAGCCGAGGTCCTGACCTGGGCGAAGAGCGAGCTGCCCCGCACCGTCTCCTTCATCGGCGGTCACCCGATGGCCGGCAAGACTGAGTCGGGCCCGGCCTTCGCCGACGCCTCGCTCTTCGAGGACGCTCGCTGGGCGATCGTGCCGATGGCGAACGCCTCCGAGGGCTCGCTGAAGACGATTCGCAACCTCGTCGAGACGATGGGCGCGACGCCAATGTTCATGGACGCGGAGGAGCACGACGCCTACGTCGCCGCGATCTCGCACCTGCCCCTGATGGCCGCGACCGCGCTCTTCACAATGGTGCACGAGTCGGAGGCATGGCCGGAACTCTCGGAGTTGGCTGCTGGCGGCTTCAAGGACATGACCCGCCTCACCGGGACCGAGCCGAACGTCGCCTTCGACATCGCAATCACCAACCGCACACAGATCATCCACTGGATCGAACGCTACCGAGAGGCACTGCTCGGGTTGCAGGAGCGTCTCAGCGACAAGGATGGCGAAGAGGAATTCTTCCGCTACATCGCAGAGGCCCACTGGGATTACACCGGCTACCGCGCCGGCAACGTGGGACGCCAGGAGATCGACGAGAAGATGGCGCCGATCCCGCGGACGGAGATCGCCAACCTCTTCATGGGTGAAGCACTGGCCAGCAAGATGCGCGACCTCACGGCCGCCAGCGACGCACGCGTCGAGGAGCTCGAGCGCAAGGCGCGCGTGACGCGCCGGGAGTAGCCCGCGATGGCACAGGACCGGCGCCCGAACGACCACGTCACGATCAGCACCGCCGGACAACTGCGAGGCACGATCGCCGTCCCCGGCGACAAATCGGTCACCCACCGCGCGCTGATGTTCAACGCCCTCGCAACCGGCAACGCGCGCATCACCGGCTTCCTCGACGCCGAGGACACGCGCGCGACGCTCGCGGCCATGCGCGCGCTTGGCGTCGACATCGACGAACCCGAACACGGCACGCTGATCGTGAACGGGCGCGGTCGCGCGACTCTCACCGAACCCGACGACGTGATCGACTGCGGTAACTCCGGCACCACGATGCGCCTGCTCGCCGGCCTGCTCGCGGGACTGCCGATGCAGGCTGTGCTGACCGGCGACGAGTCGCTGCGCAGACGACCGATGGGCCGCATCGTGCGCCCGCTCACCGCGCTCGGCGCGGACGTGACGGCGAGGGCCGATGGAACGCTGCCGCCAATCGTGGTCCACGGCGGCCCTATCGCCGGTGGCCTGCGCGTGGAGACCGGCGTCGCCTCCGGGCAGGTGAAATCGGCCGTGCTGCTCGCAGCGCTGGCCGCCGACGGCGAGACGCTGGTGATCGAGCCGGATCCAACTCGCGACCACACCGAACGCATGCTCGCGGCAATGGGCGTCAAGGTGCAGTCGGAGGGCCCCGCGATCACGATCACACCTCCGGACGGCGATCTTCGGGCCGTTGATGTCAGCGTGCCCGGGGACATCTCCGGGGCAGCCGCGTTCATCGTGGCTGCGACGATTCACCCGGACGCCAAACTGACCCTCACCGGCGTCGGCATCAATCCGACGCGCAGCGGCCTGCTGGACGTGCTGCAGGAGATGGGCGCGGACATCGAACTGCTCGAGGAGCGCCTCACCGGTGGCGAACCGGTCGCGGACATCGTCGTGCGCTCATCGCGGCTACACGGCGTCGAGGTCGGCGGCGCGCTGATCCCACGCATGATCGACGAACTGCCGTTGATCGCACTCGCTGCGTCAGTCGCGGAGGGCGAGACAGTCGTTCGCGACGCCGAGGAACTGCGAGTGAAGGAGTCTGACCGCGTGGCGACGACCGGCGCGGTGCTGCGCGCCTTCGGCGTGGAGATCGAAGAACAGACAGATGGATTCGTCGTTCGGGGAGCGGGTTCGCCTCAACTGAGGGCCGCCCGTGTCGACTCCGCGGGCGATCACCGGCTCGCGATGCTGGCAGGCGTCGCGGCGATGCTCGCGGCCGGAGAGTCAGATATCGATGGCGCGAATGCGGTAAACGTGTCGTATCCTGAGTTCTGGGAGGAGCTTTCCCGCCTGGGCCTTCCTCCAACGGACGGAGTGTAGCCATGTCCACAGAATTGATTCATGTTGGCTTCGATCACTTCCTCGCGCTCAATCGCGTGGTCGCGGTTGCCGCGCCGGGATCCGCCCCGATCAAACGTCTGGTGCAGCAAGCCAAGAAAGAGCGTCGCTCGATCGACCTCACGAGCGGCCGCCGTACGAAGGCGGTCGTGAGCATGGACGACGCTGAAGTGGCGTTGATCGCGATCACACCGGAGACCTTCGCCGGCCGCGTCGGCACCATGCGAGGCGGATAGGCAGACACACTGCCCGCGGAGACCGTACCGCCACTGATCGTCGTCATCTCCGGGCCCTCGGGCGCCGGTAAAGACACCGTGATCACCGCCATCCACGAACGCGGCGAACCCTTCGCCACGCCCGTTAACCTCACCACCCGCGCCCCACGCGAGGGCGAGGTCGATGGCATCGACTACCGCTTCGTCACCGCCGCCGAGTTCCAGCGCAACGTCGAGGCCGGCGAGATGCTGGAGCACGCCCAGGTCTACGCCGACATGAAAGGCGTCGCCCGCTCAGAGGTGCGCCGCGCGCTCGCGACCGGCAACGACGTGATCCTGCGTGTCGACATCCAGGGTGCCGAGACCCTGCGTGAGCGACTGTCCGGCGCGCTGCTGATCTTCATCATCCCAGACGACCTCGCGCAGATGGAGACGCGCATGCGCGAACGCGGGATGGACGAAACTGACATCCAGCAGCGCATGAAGACGACGCAGCACGAGATCGCCGCGCAAGAGGGGTTCGACCACGTCGTCGAAAACATCGACGGCGACCTCGGCGGCACGATCGACCGCGTGCTCGCGATCATCGCGACGGAACGCGCCCGCCCCGGCCGCGAGGCGGTGCAGGTGTAGGCGGCGTTGACACAGCCCGCCGCCCGGCCGCAACTTCCTCCGTCACAAGAGCAGAAATACGACTTCGATCGGGAAGAGTAGGTCGCACGCTGGGCTCAGAGAGCCGGGGGTATCTGTAAGCCCGGCGCCCAGAGCAGCGACTGAATGGCCCCGAGAGTCTCGGCCCGAACACCCATCGAGGGTAAGTAGGCGTCGACGGTGCGGGCGCCGTTATCCAGGCCCAGGACAGTCGCTCCGCCTCTGCCCATGTGGTGCAGGTGGACGGGGCCGTGTCCCGAACGAGTCTCTCCGTCCGCGGAGGGGGAATACGGGTGGCACCGCGTGACCATCGCCCCGTCGGCGATGGTTTTTTTGTGCCCTCGCCGCATCGAGGTAACAGCGATGATCACAACGTCCGCCTGCGAGAGGACGAGACGATGAGCAGCACCAGCGCACAGACCCGAGACGGCTACGACACGGGCACTGCGACATGGCTGCACGCCCAACCAGCGGCCGCGGTGTCGGCGGGTCTGCGAGGGTCGCGATGAGCAGCGAACTGATCCCATCGCTCTCGGAGGTCCGCAAACTCGTCGGGCGGGGCAACGTCGTGCCCGTCTACCGCGAGGTGCGAGCAGACCTGGAGACGCCGGTCTCGGCCTTCCTCAAGGTCGCGCAGGGCGACTACTCGTTCCTGCTCGAATCCGTGGAGGGCGGCGAGACCGTCGGACGCTACTCGATGATCGGCGCGGAGCCCTACCGTGTCTTCTCCAGCGAGCACGAAGACGGCGACCCGCTGAACGAGATCGAACAAGAGCTCGCCCGCTTCGACGCCGTCGAGGTGCCCGGCCTGCCTCGCTTCCACGGCGGCGCGGTCGGCTACCTGAGCTACGAGGTCGCCAGCCACTTCGAGCGGCTGCCCTCACCGGAGCGCGACTCGCTCGGCGTGCCGGAGTCGTTGCTGATGTTCGCCGACTCGATGCTGGTCTTCGACCACCTCCAGCAGACGATCAAGGTGGTCGCACACGTCCGCCTCGATGGCGACATCGCCTCCTCGTACGAACAGGCGCGCTGGAAGATCGATCAGCTCGTGCAGCGGCTGAACCGGCCGCTCGCCTCCCTGCCCTACGTACCCCACGACGGCCCGTCCCGGCAGGAGGTGGAGTCGAACTGGGACCACGACGAGTACCTGGCAGTGGTCGAGCGCTGCCGCGAGTACGTGATCGCCGGCGATGTGATCCAGGTGGTGCTCTCGCAGCGCTTCTCGCGTCGTACCGGTGCGCACCCGTTCGAGGTCTATCGCTCGCTGCGCGCGATCAACCCGTCGCCGTACATGTACTACCTGAAGTTCGACGACACCTACATCGTGGGTGCCTCGCCTGAGCTGCTGGTCGACATCCAGGACGGCGACATCCAGGTGCACCCGATCGCCGGCACGCGACGGCGCGGCGAGAGCGTGATCGAGGACGAGCAACTGGCCGAGGAACTGAAGCACGACCCGAAAGAGTTGGCCGAGCATGTGATGCTGCTCGACCTCGGTCGCAACGATGTCGGCCGGGTCGCCGCCGCGGGCAGCGTGGAGGTCACGCAGCAGTTCGACATCGAGTACTACTCGCACGTCATGCACCTGGTCAGTCACGTGAAGGGAAAGCTGAGCGAGAGCATGACGCCCTACGACGCGCTGCGTTCCGCCTTCCCGGCCGGCACCGTCTCAGGCGCGCCGAAGATCCGGGCGATGGAGATCATCGCGGAGCTGGAGCCGGACAAGCGTGGCCCGTACGCCGGAGCCGTCGGCTTCTTCGATATGTCGGGCAACGTGGAGACCGCGATCGCAATCCGCACGGCCGTGATGAAGGACGGCTGGGCGCACGTACAGGCCGGCGGCGGCATCGTCTACGACTCCGACCCTCAGGCCGAATTCGAAGAGACTCAGTTCAAGGCCGCGAGCATGTTCGCGGCGATCGACGACGCCGAGCACGGTGCGGGCGGCGGGCCGTCCGGAAGCCTGGGTTACTGATGGCCGCCGACGCCCCCACGATCGTCTCCGCCGCGCTGATGGTGCGGCCTGACGGGTACCTGCTGCTCGCGCAGCACCCGCAGTCACACGCCGATTTCGGTGGGCTGTGGTCGCTGCCCCTCGAACCGCTGCCGGACGACCAGGTCGCCGAAGAGGTGCTCGCGAGGTTGCTCAGCGACCGCTTCCACGTACAGCCCGGCCCGATCGAGTTCGCCGACACGATCTACTTCAACGGCGCGGCCGGCGGACGCTACATCGTCAATGTCTTCGCCTGCCACGACTGGCAGGGCGAACCGAGATTCGCCAAGACGGACTACGAGGACGCCGGCTGGGTCGCTCCCGGCAACCAGAGCTCACTGGCGCTGATCCCGGAGCTGGAGCAATGGCTCCCCACCGCATTCGAGGGGGGCACGGCCCCGACCGACAGCGCAACGCTGATCGGCGCGCTGACCGAAGCTCGCGATGGGCTGATCGCGGCCTACGACGCGGTCCCGGTCGCGGCGAGGGTGCAGCCGGCCGATGGCGAGTGGACGCCACTCGATGTGCTCGCCCACAGCGCCAGCGTCGAGGTGTACTACGCGGCGGAGTCGCAGCGGCTGCTGGAGGTTCCCGGTCACACATGGAGTCTGTTCAACGACCGTCAGTGGAACGACGAGCACCGCACGCGGCCAACTCAGCCGGAGGCAATGGTTCGAGCGCGCCTCGACTCAGTGCGTGAACGCACGCTCACAGGGATCCGTTCGCTGGACGGTGCACAGCTCGAAGCCTTCGGCAACCACCCCACGCGCGGGGTCGTCACGGTCGGCGAACGCATCGACAAGATCACCGTGCACGACCGCGAACACGCCGCACAGCTGCACACAATGAACGCGCGCGGCGAGCAGAAGAGCGAGGACGCAAATGCTGCTACTAATCGATAACTACGACTCCTTCACCTACAACCTCTACCAGTACCTCTGCGAACTGGGAGAGGAGGTCGAGGTGGTGCGCAACGACGAGGTGACCGTGGAGGACTGCCTGGCGATGGCGCCGGAGCGGATCGTGATCTCGCCCGGCCCCGGCAAGCCGGAGGGCGCCGGCATCTCGGTCGACCTCGTACGTGCCGTCGAGGGGAAGATCCCCCTGCTGGGCGTCTGCCTGGGCCTGCAGTGCATCGGCGAGGCGTTCGGCGGCCAGATCGGCTACGCGGGCGAGATCATGCACGGGAAGACCTCGGCGATCTCGCACGACGGCAAAGGCGTCTTCGAGGGGCTCCCCGAGCCGTTCGAGGCGATTCGCTATCATTCGCTCGCGATCGAGCCGGACTCCGTGCCCGATGAGCTGGAAGTAACCGCGAAGTCGGAGAGCGGGGTGATCATGGGCGTCCGCCATCGCACGCTCGCGATCGAGGGCGTGCAGTTCCACCCGGAGTCAATCGTGACGACGGTCGGCCACGACCTCCTGTGCAACTTCCTGCGCACCGAGCCGGCGACAGCCTCCGAGGCGCGACCATGATTCGCGAGGCGATCATCGCCATCGTCGACGAGCAACGCGACCTCACGGAGGAGGAAGCGGCCGCGACGATGCAGGAGATCATGGGCGGCGAGGCGACGGAGGCGCAGTTTGGCGCGCTGGTGACCGCACTGCGCCTGAAGGGCGAGTCCGTCGACGAGATCACAGGCATGGCAAAGGTAATGCGGGAGCACGCCCTGCCGGTGTGGATTGAGGCCCAACCCTTGCTCGATACCGCGGGGACAGGTGGCTCCCGCAAGATATTCAACGCATCGACCGCCGCGGCGTTCGTCGCAGCCGCCGGCGGCGCGAAGATCGCCAAGCACGGCAACCGTGCGATGACCTCCAAATCCGGCTCAGCGGACTTCCTCGAAGCGCTCGGTGCGGAGATCGCGCTCTCCTCGGAGCAAGTCGCCGATTGCGTGGAGCAGTGCGGCATCGGCTTCATGTTCGCCCAGGCATTTCACCCGGCGATGAAGTTCGCGGGCCCACTGCGCCCGCAGATCGGCATCCGCACGGTCTTCAACATCCTCGGCCCGCTCACTAACCCTGCGCACGCGAAGTCGCACGTGATGGGCGTCGCAGACGTCGAACTCGGGCGCACGATGGCCGGCGTGCTCGCGCGCTTCGAGATGCGTCACGCGATCGTCGTCTGCGGCGACGACGGGCTCGACGACATCTCCGTCTGCGCCCCCACCACGACGTTCGAGGTCCGCGGCACGGAGATCAGCGAGGGCCAGCTCACGCCGGAGTCGATCGGCCTCACTCGCCACGCACCTGAGGAGATCGTGGGCGGCGATGCCGAGGAGAACGCGGCGATCATGCGCCAGGTCTTCGCCAGCGAGGGGCCCGTGGCGGTGCGCGACCTGATCTGCGCTAACGCCGGCGCAGGGCTCTACGCCACCGGACTCGCTTCCTCGGTTCGGCAGGGCGTCGAGCAGGCGAAGGCGCTGATCGAGAGCGGCGAGGCAGCCACCCGCGTCGCCTCATTCGTCGAAGCCACTCGCCGGGTTGCCGGGTAGTACGGCGATGGCCCGCAGTACGCGTACCACCGGCACCGTGCTCGACCGCATCGTCGAGAGCTGCCGCACGCGCCTCGAAGCGGACCGCCGCGACACGCCCGAGGCCGCGCTCGCCGAGCTGGCCGCGGCCCGCGATCCGGCGATCGACTTCGCCGCGCGACTGCGCGAGGGCCGGAGCGGCAGCCCGGCGGGCGCACGCCTGCGGCTGATCGCCGAGGTCAAACGTGCCTCGCCCAGCAAGGGCGTCTTCGACGCCGACCTCGATGCCGCGAATCAGGCGACGGCCTACGCGGACGCGGGGGCAACCGCGGTCTCCGTGCTGACGGAGCGCGACCACTTCAGCGGCAGCCCGGCCGACCTCGCTGCCGCGCGCGACGCGGTGGAGGGAGCTGACCGGCCGGCGCTGCTGCGCAAGGACTTCATCTTCGACCGCTATCAGGTCGTGCAGGCACGCGCCTGGGGCGCGGACGCGCTGCTGCTGATCGTGGCGCTGCTCAAACCTGCGACGCTCGATCAGCTGCTGGCCGCCACCCGCGAGCAGGGGCTCGAAGCACTGGTCGAGGTGCACGACGAGGCGGAGATGGAGGCGGCCGCCGCCGCCGGTGCCCGCGTGATCGGCATCAACAACCGCAACCTCCACGACTTCAGCGAGGACCTCGCCACCACCGAACGCCTCGCACCGCTCGCACCCACCGGCTGCGTCGTCGTCGCGGAGTCGGCGATCCGCGAACGCGCAGACGCCGAGCGTATGGCGGAGGCAGGCGTACACGCCGTGCTGGTCGGCGAAGCCCTCGTCCGGCCCGCGCCCGGCGGCGCGGTCGACATCGCCGCGAAGGCTCGCAAGTTGATGCTCGCTGAGGAGCGCCTCGCATGACACGCGTAAAGATCTGCGGCAATCGGACGTCCGAGGACGTAATCGCCGCCGCCGAGGCGGGTGCGGACTTCGTCGGCATGATCTTCGCGCGATCGTCTCGTCAGATCGGTACGCGCGACGCGCGAGCGATGGTCGATGCCCTCGGTGGCCCGCTGAACGGCGATCAACGCGAGCCCAACCCGGAAGCCCGCGGCGATGTGCAGCGGTGGTTCAAACACGGCTCAGAGGTGCTCGCGATGCGCCTCGAAGGCAAGCGCCCGCTCACCGTCGGAGTCTTCGCCGACCAGCCGATCGATGAGGTGAACGCGCTGGTCGCCGAGGCCGGCGTCGACCTCGTGCAGCTCTCAGGCGACGAGTCGTGGGAGGACTGTCTGCGCGTCGAACGCTCGGTAATCCAGGTCGTCCACGTCTCCCCGCTCGACTCGCCCTCCGACCCGATGGAATTCGTCGAACCGGGATTCGCGATCCTGCTGATGCTCGATGCGGCCCACGGACCCTACCGCGGCGGCGGAGGTAAGCCCTTCGACTGGGAGGTGGCGCAGCAGGTCGCGAGCCGCATCCCGATGATGCTGGCGGGCGGGCTCAACCCGGACAACGTCGGCGAAGCGATCGAGCGGGTCCGGCCGTGGGCGGTCGACGTCGCGGGCGGCACGGAACGCGATGGGCATAAGGATCACGCGCTGGTGCGCGACTTCATCGAGGCCGTGCGCGCGGCCGACGGTACGGAGGTGGCCAGATGACGACCACGACAACGCTGCCCGACGCGCTAGGCCGCTTCGGCGACTTCGGCGGCAAGTACGTCCCCGAGACCCTGATGCCCGCCCTCTCCGAACTCGAAGAGGAGTTCCGCCGTGCATGGGCCGACGAGGCGTACCGAGCCGAACTCGATGCCCTGCTGCACGATTACGTGGGCCGCGCGACGCCGATCACCGCCGTCCCCCGCCTCGCCAAGCGCCTCGCCGGCCCGAACGCGCCGACCGTCTACCTGAAGCGCGAAGACCTCGCGCACACCGGCGCGCACAAGATCAACGCAGCCCTCGGCCAAGTCCTGCTCGCGAAACGGATGGGCAAACCGCGCATCGTCGCGGAGACCGGGGCGGGCCAGCACGGCGTCGCCACCGCCACCGTCTGTGCGCTGATGGGCCTCGAATGCGTCGTCTACATGGGAGCGGAGGACGTGCGGCGGCAGGCGCTCAACGTATTCCGCATGAAGCTGCTGGGTGCGGAGGTGCGCACCGTCGCTACCGGCTCACGCACGCTCAAGGACGCGATCAACGAGGCGATCCGCGACTGGGTGACGAACGTCCGCACCACCCACTACCTGCTCGGCAGCGTCGTCGGCCCCCACCCCTACCCGTTGATGGTGCGTGAGTTCCAGGCGGTGATCGGCACCGAAGCCCGCGAGCAAATCGAAGTCGCCGAAGGCAGGCTGCCGTCGGTGGCGGTTGCCTGCGTCGGCGGCGGCTCCAACGCGATGGGCCTATTTCACCCCTTCATCGACGACGACGTCCGCCTCGTTGGTGTGGAGGCCGCCGGCGAGGGCATGCACGGCAAGCACGCCGCCCCGCTCGCCGCCGGTCGGCCGGGCGTGCTGCACGGCGCGCGCTCATACCTGCTGCAGGACGAAGGCGGGCAGGTGCTGGAGGCGCACTCGATCTCCGCGGGCCTCGACTACCCCGGCGTCGGCCCCGAGCTCTCGTGGCTGAAGGAGACCGGCCGCGCCGAGTACGTGACGATCACCGACGACGAGGCACTGGAGGGCTTCAAGGCGCTCTGCGAGACAGAGGGCATCATCCCGGCGCTCGAGTCCTCACACGCCGTCGCCCACCTCGCGAAGCTGCTGCCCGAACTCAGCCCGGACGACCTCGTACTGCTCAACCTCAGCGGGCGAGGCGACAAAGACATGGACACCGTCGCGGACGCCTTGAACGTGACGCTGTATGGAGCGACCTGATGTCAGAACGAATCACACGGCACCTCGACCGCTCGTTCGGGCTCTACGGCGACCTGATCGAAAGCCTGCCCGCTGACGCGCTCGACAAGAAGCTGCCCGACCTGCCGTCGAGCCCGATCGGCAATCAGCTCTGGTGCGTCGTCGGGACGCGCGAGAGCTACGGCAAGGCGATCGAGGCTGGCGAGTTCACGGGCTGGGCGTGCTCCCTCAGCGACTACGCCAAAGACAACGTCGCCGGCAAACTCACCGAGTCGGCCAAGGGTGTAATCGAGGTGCTGGCCGCGGTCGACCTCGACGACGTTCGCAACGACTACGCACTCGAACTGCTTGAGCACGAGACCCAGCACCATGGCCAGCTGATTCGCTACCTCTACGGGCTCAGGCTCGACATCCCGGCGAACTGGAAAGAACGCTGGGCGCTCGACTAGCGCGCGACGCCCGCCAGCGCCGCTGCCGTGTTCCGGGGCACCGCGCCGCCTGCCTCGCCCTGCCCGCGCAGCCAGTCGAGGTCCGCGACCGTGTCGATGTCGCGTTCCACGCCCAACCGCGCGACCGAGAGCCCGGCCTCGGCGGTCAGTCGCTCCGAGGCTGCCAGCACCTCCGTCCCGCCCCACTCGATGCCACCGCCGAAAAGCGAGGGCTGCGGGCGATGCATCCCAGCGAGGTAGTAGCCGCCGTCCTCGGCCGACCCGAACATCACGTCGCTATCCCTCAACGCGTCGATGGTGCCGTGGAAGTGCTGCACGCCCATCGTCGGGATGTCGGAGCCGGTAACGATCAACGGGCCGTAGCCATCGGCGGCCAGCGCCTCAAGAGCGCCGAACATGCGCGCGCCGAGATCCGCGCACGCCTGCGGTCGCGCGTCCTCGATACCCGTCAGCGCCGCCAGCTCGACGAACAGCGAGGCGTGCCAGTCGCCGCTGCGCAGGACCTCGGCGGCGGCGAGCAGGAACGCACGCGCCAGATCAGCAGCGGCCTGATCGCCGATCACCGCCCCGAGCCGCGACTTGGTCTCGCCGAGCCTCGGCACTCGTGTCATCAGCGCAATGGCTGGGCCCCGAGTTGAACTGGTCATCGCGAATCCTGATCCCCGGTTGACGGCGCGGCCGGCTGAGTCTGTAGATGATAGCTACGGAGGCACGATGACCGAGTTGTTTGGCGTGGCGGCAGTGAGCGCGATGCTCGTGACCTACGCGCTCGAGCGCCGGGCGCACTGGTTCGTGCTCGCTTTCGCGGTAGCGAGTGCCTCGGCATCCGGCTACGCGGTCGCGATCGAGGCGAGGCCGCGGCGCGACTATTGAGGTAGGCCATGCGACCGACGCGCCGCAGCCGATTCACCAGCTTCATGTCCTCCATCAGCGGGTACGGCGGGAACCTCCCGGCCGCCTCGAACGCCTCCCGGCGGCAGAAGATCGTGGAGTCGCCGTAGTAGACGCCCAGCTGCCGGATCACGTGGTAGAACGCCGCCAGGAAGCGCCCGTGCAGCGACCCGCCGAAGCGCACGCTGAAGTTGCCCTCGGCGACCGAGGGGTCGGCGAGCACCGCCCGCATCGAGGCGACCGCGTCGCGTCAGTCGCACGTCGGCGTGCAGGAAGCAGAGCACATCGCCGCTCGCCGCGGCCGCCTCGGCCAGCTCGACCGTGCGGTCCTCGGAGCTCCCATCGGCGACGATCACCTCGTCCGCCCTGCCGCGAAGGCGTTGCCCACGGCGTCGGCGATCGTCTGCTCCTCGGCAAGCGCCGGGATCACGACAGAGACGCGCAGGCTCGCGGATGAGACGTGGTTCGGGGTCATGCCCACCAGCGTAGCCGCTCAATGACTGACCGCTGTGGTCGCTGTTACGCTCCGACCGTGTTCGCCGAATTCTCCCCGCAGACTGCCGAGAACTCGCCGCGCCCATCGCCGCGTCGTCGGTGGCGCGTGCGCGACATGCTGTACGGCATCGGACTGCTGGTCGGCTCCCTGGCCCTGGTCACCGTCGCGCTCGTCGCTGCCAACATCGAGGAAGACAGCGAGGCGGCGGACTTTGCGGCCGGCGTCTCCATCGCTGCATTCGAACTGCTCTTCGGCGGAGCCGTCGTCTGGCTCGCCTACCGTCGAAGGTTGCGCCTCCCGGACCTCGGCTTCGTGCGGCCTCACCACTGGGGCCCAGCCGCGATCGCCTGGGCGGGCGCGTACCTGATTCTGGTGGTCTACGCGCTGCTGCTCGGGCTGCTCAGCGCGATCGGCGTTGATGTCGGTGCGTTCGAGGGTGGCAATGAGTTGCCCGTGGACGTGCGCAACAGCGCGGGCGTGGCGCTGGTCTTCGCGCTCGCCGTCGTCGTGATCGCACCATTCTCGGAGGAGCTGTTCTTTCGCGCGTTGCTTTTCCGCGGGATGCAGGGCTACTGGCGATTCTGGCCATCGATGCTCGTCAGCGGGTTCGCCTTCGGACTCTTCCACGGCAACCTGAGCGTGATTGCGCCATTCGCCGCGATCGGGGCACTCTTCGCATGGGCGAACGCGCGCACCGGCTCGCTCTGGACTTCGATCACCGCGCACGCTGGCATCAACGGCGTCAGTTTCGCGCTCAGTCTGTTGGTGGAGCCATGACCAACGACACCAAACAGCACCGCACCGACCGCGTAAGCGAGATGTTCGAGCGCACTCGCGCCGAAGATCGCGCGGCGATCATCCCCTTCGTCCCCGGCGGGTGGCCCGAACGCGACGCGACCCTCGAGATCGTGCGCGCGGCCGTCGATGCTGGTGCTGATGCGTTCGAGATCGGGCTGCCGTTCAGCGACCCGCTGGCGGATGGCGCCACGAACCAGCGTGCCTACCAGCAAGCGCTGGAGAACGGATTCACGCTCACCGACCTGCTGGACGTGGTGCGAAAACTGCGAGCGGACGGTGTTCGCGTCCCCTTACTCGTTATGGGATACTTCAACCCGTTGCTCGCCTATGGGTTGAGCAAGTTTGTGCGGGATGCTGCCGAAGCCGGTGTTGATGGGCTGATTCCCGTCGATCTGCCGCCTGAAGAGGCGACCGAGCTTGAGCCGGCGATGAAGGCCGCAGGCCTGCACGTGATGTACCTGCTGGCACCGACTTCGACTGATCAACGAATCGGTGTCGTCGCCGAACACGGCGGCGGGTTCATCTACTGCGTCAGCGTGACCGGTATCACCGGGGCACGTGCGGCAGTCTCCGATGAGCTGCCTGCCTTCATCGGGCGGGTTCGCGCTCAGACGAAGCTGCCACTGGCGGTCGGATTCGGCATCTCGGCGCGCAAGCACGTCGAGGAGGTCGGGCGGCATGCCGACGCAACCGTGATCGGGGCCGCGTTCGTCGAGACCATCGCGAACGCACCTCGGGAGCAGCGCTCGGAGGCAATCCGGGCCTTTATGGAGGAGATGAGCGGTCGTGGGACGTAGGCCAGACCCGTCGCTGACAGTGCTATCACAGGAGGGGAGCTCCGGCGCTCGTTACTCCTATACGCAGAGTCAGGCGACGTGTGGCGGCTCGTCTGCGGCCGTGCCGTTTGGCTCCTGATCTCCCACCTCACCCTTCAACCGACAACAAACCCAACTGAACGCGAGAACTGAGACGCAGGGCCAATCACCCTGTCGGACGGAGTACGCAGCACGATGATGATCCGTGGCATCCGAGGTGCAACCACCGTCCCTGTGAACACGCGCGAGGAGATCCTCGACGCCGCGCGGGAGCTGCTGGACACGATCGTCAGCCTGAACGGGATCGAACGAGGCGATGTCGCCTCGATCATCTTCACCACCACACCGGATCTCGATGCAGAGTTCCCGGCCGTGGCGGCCCGAGAGGCGGGCTGGACGGATGTGGCGCTGGAGTGCCTGCACGAGATGAACGTGCCGGGCGCCCTGCCCCGCTGCCTGAGAGTGCTCATGCATGTGAACAGTGAACGTGCACAGAACGAAATCGCACACGTTTATCTCCGTGATGCCGGGGTACTACGCCCCGAGTTCGCGGCTGATCAGGTAACGGAGGCAAAACCATGATTGTCGTGATGACCGCATCACACACCGAAAACGAACAGCAGGCGGTCTTCGACCGGCTGTCAGAACTCGGCCTACAGGGCCAGCAGATCACGGGCACTCAGCGCTCCGTGATCGCCGTCTTGGGTCAGGTCTTCCCGGAGCTGCGCGACGAGCTCGCGACGATGGAGGGGGTCGACGAGGTGCTGCGGGTTTCGAAGCCGTACAAACTTTCGAGCCGTGAAGTCCACGAGGAAGACACGGTGATCGAGCTGCCGTTCGGCGTGAAGGTCGGCGGCGGTCAGCCCATCGTGATGGCCGGGCCGTGTTCGATCGAGACGGAAGAACAGCTCTGGGAATCAGCCAGCGGCGTTCGCAAGCACGGTGCGCACATCCTGCGCGGTGGGGCGTTCAAGCCTCGCAGCTCGCCCTACTCATTCCAGGGGCTCGGCGTCGAGGGGCTGAAAATGCTCTACGAAGCGGGCCAGAAGCTGGAGATGCCCGTGATCACGGAGCTGCTCTCGCTGCGTGATGTCGAGGCGTGTGCGGAGTACTCCGACGTGCTGCAGATCGGCACGCGCAACATGCAGAACTTCGTGCTGCTCGCGGAGGCCGGCAAGACCGGGCTGCCCGTGATGCTGAAGCGCGGCATGGGCGCAACGATCGAAGAGTGGCTGCTCGCCGCCGAGTACATCCTCTCGGAGGGCAACCCCAACGTGATGCTCTGCGAGCGTGGGATCCGCACCTTCGAGACCGCGACGCGCAACACGATGGACCTGAACGCGATCGCGCTGGCGAAGCGTCTGAGCCACCTTCCGGTGATCTCTGACCCCTCGCACGGCACCGGTCACTGGTACCTCGTCGAGCCGATGTCGCTCGCCAGCATCGCTGTCGGGGCAGACGGCCTGATGATCGAGGTGCATCCGAACCCGGATCACGCGCTCTCGGACGGTGCGCAGTCGCTCACGCCGGAGAACTTCGGCCGGCTGATGGACAGCGCCGGCGCGCTTGGCGCGTCGATCGGCCACCCGATGGCGGAGATGCCACAGCCCGTGGCGCAGGCGTAGGAGACGGCGGGGCACGAAGCCGTGACCGCCAACGGCGGTGAGACCGAGCCGGTCGAGGTGGCTGCAACCTCGACCGAGCCGCCGGACGGCGATCAGTCGTCCGACGACGGCGGCGCCGACTTCGTGCTCCAGCTCCCCGCCTTCGAGGGCCCGCTCGACCTCCTCCTGCACCTGATCGAACGTGAAGAGCTCGACATCACGGAGCTCTCCGTCCTGCAGGTCACGGAGCAGTACCTCGCACACCTGCGCGCTGGGGAGCAGATCAACCTCGGCGCGCTCGCCGACTTCGTGGCGATGGGCGCGCGCCTGCTCGTGCTGAAATCCCGCTCGCTGCTACCCGGCGAGGAGGAGGAGCACGACAGCGAAGAGATCGACGATGCGACCGACCTCGTGAACGCGCTCCAGGAGTACCGTCGCTACCGCCGAGTCGCGGAGCAGCTACGCGAACTCGAAGATGAGCAGCGCACCGCCTACCGGCGCGACGCGGCACCTCCGGACGTGCCGCTGCCGACCGGGCTGGACGACGTCACGCTCGATGGGTTGATGACGCTCTTTCGCGATGTGCTGGAGCGGCTGCCGGAGGAGAAAGCGGCGCCGGAGCTGCAGCGCGAACCGATTCGCCTCGCCGACCGCGTCTCCGCGCTGATGACCGAACTGGGCACCGCACGCCAGCTTTCTTTCCGGTCGCTGATCGGCCGCGCGGAGAGTCGGATCGAGGTGATCGTCGACTTCATGGCCGTGTTGGAGCTGATCAAGGCGCGCTTCCTCGAAGCACGCCAGCCGACGGTTTTTGGCGAGATCGAAATGGTGCGCCTGGACGGCGCGACGCCCACTACCGAGGAGATCGAAGAGGCGATCGATGAGTCATAAACACCACGAACCGCGATTTGTAGCCTCGATCGCGCCGGTGCTACGATCGGCCCTCGCGGCACCGACCCGTTCACCGGTCCGGCCCGGCCGCGTGATCTCACACGAGACCCCACTGAAGGGATCCCACCCTCGTGTTACTCGTCCGTGAAGAGCTGCGCCGGAGCACGACTCCCGGCGACCACGCGATCTCGATCGGCGTATTCGACGGCGTCCACCGCGGCCACGAGGAACTGGTTCGTCACCTGCTCGCTGAAGCCGGGACGCGTAATCTCACCGGCGGCATCGTCACCTTCCACCCCAGCCCGATCACCGTGCTCCGTCCCGACATCTCGCTCTCGTACCTCGAGTCGCTCGAACAGCGTGTCGAACTGCTCGGCCAGCTGGGCGTGGAGTACGTCTCGGTGCTGCAATTCACCTCGGAGGTCGCACAGGTCTCAGCACGCGACTTCGTCCGGCTGCTGGTCGAGGAGGCGAACATGCGCCTGCTCGTCGTCGGCGAGGACTTTGCGCTCGGGCGCGGGCGCGAGGGCGACGCGGACCGCCTGCGCGAATCCGGCGACGAACTCGGTTTCGAGGTCGTGACCGTCCCGCTGCTCGATGCGAGCGACGACCACATCTCGTCGACGCGGGTGCGGAAGGCGCTCGCTGAGGGCGAGATGGAGGACGTTGCCGACCTGCTCGGCCGCAACTACACGTTGCGCGGCCCCGTCGTACACGGCGACAAGCGAGGGCGGGAGATCGGCGTGCCCACGCTGAACATCGGCGTCAGCCCCGACCGCGCCCGGCCGCCGAACGGTGTCTACATCACGCGCGCGACGCTGCCCGATGGTCGCCAGTTCGAAGCTTGCACCAATCTCGGCATGCAGCCGACCTTCGATGGCACCCGCTGGCAGGTCGAGACGCACCTGCTCAACTTCGAGGGCGACCTCTACGACGCAGTCGTCACGGTTGAGCTCCTGCAGCGCCTGCGCGACGAGCAGAAGTTCGATGGGATCGACGCGCTACTGACACAGATCCATCAAGACCTCGACAGCACGCGAGCCTTCTTTGCCGAGACGGGTCAGCGCGTATGACCCGTCGCATGGCCCCCGTCGACGAACAGATGGCGGTGCTCATGCGAGGCACCGACTTCGGCGACGAGAGCACGCGATTGACCATGGAGCGCGAACTGGCCGAGAGGCTGGAGCAGGACCGCCCGCTGCGCGTCTACTGCGGCTACGACCCGACAGATGTCGACCTGCACATCGGTCACACGATCACATTCCGCAAGCTCCGTCAGTTTCAGGACTTCGACCATGACGTAACGTTCCTGATCGGGAACTTCACCGGACTCGTCGGTGACCCGACCGACAAGGACAAGACTCGCCCGATGTTCTCGCCGGAGCAGATCGAGGCAAACGGCCAGAGCTACGCGGATCAAGCGTTCCGCATCCTCGATCCGGAGCGAACCACGGTCGCGCACAACGCGGAATGGCTGGGCAAGCTCAACTTCGCAGAGGTGATCGCGCTCTGCTCCAAGTTCACCGTTGCCCAGTTTCTGGAGCGCGACAACTTCTCGAAGCGCTACCAGCGGCACGAGCCGATCCACCTCAGCGAGTTCATGTACGCGCTGATGCAAGCCTACGACGCGGTCGAGATGCAGACCGATGTGCAGGTCGGCGGCACCGATCAGCTCTTCAACCTGCTCGCAGGGCGTACCCTCCAGCGAGAGTCAGGTCAGGATCCTCAGATCGTGATCACGACACCGCTGCTCGTCGGCACTGACGGCCACCTCAAGATGAGCAAGTCGACCGGCAACTTCATCGCCGTCAACGACACGCCGAACGACATGTACGGCAAAGTGATGTCGCTGACCGACGAAGCCTTGGAGGAGTATTTCACGCTGCTCACCACACTCACCGCCGAGATGGTCACCGGGCTGCTCGCCGACGTGCAGGCCGGCACGCTGCCGGTGATGGACGCCAAGAAGCAACTGGCGTTGGAGCTCACGGCCTCCATGTACGAA
>DASCRM010000043.1:0-20917 GCA_034406555.1 Dehalococcoidia bacterium
CACCGGCGCAAGTGCCGCGGGTCAGTCTGCCGACCCGCGTCGCGCCTCGATCTCTGCCCTGCGGCGAATGTTCTGGGCCACGATCGGGCTTGGCTCTGACGGCTGCCAGTCGCGATACGCGGTGCGGTCATCGATCGGCCACTCGATGTCGACATCGAGCCTCGACTCCGGCTCCGTCGCCTCGCTCAGTAGCTGCACGGCGGCTTCCGCGGCCGTGCGCTGCATCGCCTGGTCCTCCGGCATCCCGAAGGCGTGCCCGAACGGGAATTCGACGCCGACGACGCGAGCCGGCCGGAACTTCTCGGCCAGCGCCGGCATCATCGTGACGACCACTGTGGCGATTCCGGACTCTTCGATCAGACGTGCCAGCACGGGCACGTTTCGACAGCAGTCCGGTCAGGCGGGGGCCAGCACCAGCGCATGGACGCCCGCGTCCTTCAGGCGCTGGGCGATCTCCGGGCCTTCGTGCGCCCGCCAGTGCTTCGCGCCGCTCTCCTGGAAGCCCATGAAACCGTAGTGCTCGTCCGCGAGGTCGCCGATCGCCCCGTCCGCAGCCAGTTGCTCGAAGGCTCGGATCGGCAGTGCGACGTTGAAGTCGATCAGCAGGTCGCGCGTGTTGATGTGCAGATGCTCGGCCGCCACGTCCGCCTGCTGCACCGTCCGCGGGATCGAACGCCAAGTAGGGTCGCCCCAGTTCGGTTCGCGCTTCTCACGTTCGACGTCGAACGGCTCCTGGCTGTCCGCGAGGTAGATGCCCGCCGAGGTAAGCAGCGCAACGGTCGCCTCCTCGATCGGGACGCCCAGCGGAGACCAGACCGTCGTCTCCTCCTGGAATCCGGTGCCTTCGTAGCCGGCACGGAAACTGCGGGGCAAGTATCTGAAGCTGTCCACGGGCATAACGGGCTCCTTCGCGGCGATCTTCGCTGTGCGCGGAGATGATAACCGCTACTCCGACCGCCGCGCAGATCGTCTGGCGCGACCGTTCGCGCAGAGTACCTCTGTAGGCGAGGCGATATGAAGTTCGGACTGTTCGGCGGGCCATCTCGCGGCGCGGCCGGTGGCGATGACGCTGCGATCTACGCCACCTACGCCGACACGGTCGTCGAGGCTGAAGCGCTCGGCTTCTACGGCGTCTATCTTGTCGAGCATCACTTTACGGGACGTGGTCAGATCTCGTCGTCTTTGAACCTGCTGAGCCACCTCGCCGCGCTCACGTCGTCGATCAGGCTCGGCACCGCGGTGGCCGTCGTCCGTGGCACAACCCGCTGCTGCTCGCGGAGCAGGCGGCGACGGTGGACGTGCTCTCCGGCGGCCGGCTGGACCTGGGCGTCGGTCGCGGCTACCGGGACTACGAGTTCACGGGCTTCGGCATCTCACCCGCCGAAGGGCAGGACCGCTTCGACGAGGCGATGGAGGTGCTACGCCGTGCCCGGAGCAGCGAGGACCGCTTCTCGCATCAAGGTCGCTTCTGGACGTTCGAGGACGTGGTCGTCGAGCCGCGGCCCGTCCAGCAACCGCATCCGCCGCTCTGGCTCGGCGCGGGTAGTGACAGCTCGATCGCCCGGGCGGCGCGCGAGGGGTGTCGCCTGTTCCTCGATCAGGTGGGGACGTTCGATCTCACGGCGCAACGTGTTGCGACCTACGGGACGGCCCGCGAGGAGCCGGGGCTGGCGTATTCGCCGTCGGACATCGCGGTGACGCGGGCGCTCCGCATTGCTCACTCGGCCGACGATCGGGAGCGACAACTCGAACGTCACATGGCAACGCTGACCGTGCTGGCGGAGTCCTCGTCGGCCACGGAGGGCGGGAGGCCGACCAACTCGTTCTACTCGATGCCTGAGGCGCGGCGCGAGACCGCAGAGGCCAGCGCGATCCTGGGGGCGCCGGACGAATGCATCGAGCGGCTAGGGACGCTCGAATCGAACGGGGTGGAGCAGGTCCTCTTCGCTGGCGGGTCGCTGGCAGACCTGCGCCTCTTCGCCGCTGAGGTGATGCCGGCCTTCGACTGATCCGCACGCCGACCGGGTACAGCAATGGCCGGTCAGGCGGCGCCTGCCGGCCTCTGCGTGCTCCGGGCTGAGTCAGACCGTCGCGTGCCCCTCATCTCCGCGGCCCCAGTAGAGGACTGGTGCCAGCAGCGTGATGTGGGCGACACCGAGTCCGATGACCAGCGCTCCGATGCCAACCACCAGGTCCGAAATCTTGAAGCCCAGCACCGCCATGTTCAGGGAGTTCCGCAGCGTCAGACCCTCGAGGTAGGTCTCACGGTTGGGGTCATCCCGCTCCATGCCGTTGTGGGGGCCGTACTGACCGAACGAGTGGTCCTTAATCGTGGCCGCCTGCACCTCGGCGGTTGCCACATCCGTCACCCATGCGCCGGGGATCGAGGCCGTTTCCGAGATCTTCACTTACTCATCCGCGAGTTCTGCGCGGATGAGATCTCGAGCCGCGAAGCCCTCGCTAATGGTGTACGCACCTGCTGCGACAAACACCAGACCAATCATCACGGGGGCGATCCAGAGAAATCTGCGAATGACCGTCATTGCCTCTTCTCTTCTTGCTGACCCGGGCGGGGGTTCCTCCTAGTTCGCGGGCCAGTTGCCTCTTGTTTTCCTGGATAGTGTGACATTTCACAAATGGTTGTGAAATGGGTCGCTAGTCCGGGACCATTGGGGCCTTTGGGCAAAATTTGGAGGTCGCGAATCTGAGAACGGTGGATTGCCTCGGGACGGGTCGCCGACATCGGAAGGTGCCGGAAGCCTGCTCGGTCCGCCTCGCGTGGTATAAGGCACGCTGAAGCTAGACAGTGCAGGGGGAAGTCGCATGGCCGAGTACGTACCGAGTACATGGGAATGGGTTCGCGATCAGGTAGAGGTCTACGAGCGCACCAATGGCGCCGAAGGCACGACGCTGAGAGACAGCGGACTGGCGGTGATCATCGTGACCAACACCGGCAACAAGACCGGTGCGATCCGCAAGACGCCGTTGATGCGCGTGAAGGATGGCGACAACTACGTACTGATCGGCTCCAAGGGCGGAGCGCCTGAGCACCCGGTCTGGGTCTACAACCTGCGGGCCGACTCGGACGTCGAGATCCGCGATCTCGCTAAGGTGCAGACGATGCGCGTGCGTGAAGTCGAGGATGGCGAGGAGCGCGAGCGGCTCTGGGCGATCGGCGTCGAGGCATACCCGCCATACGCCGAGTACAAGGAGCGGGCGACCGACCGACTGATCCCGGTCTTCGTCGCGGAGCCCGTCTAACGCGTCGCCACCCGCATAGGCCTGACCGGAGCGACCGATGCCCACTCCCATCGCTGAACGTGGTTACGCGCGTCCGGTGCTACTGGCGGACACCGACTGGCTCGCCGAACGCATCGACGACCCAGCAGTGCGAGTTGTCGATGCGCGTACCGACGAGGATTACGCAGCCGGCCACATCGACGGTGCGGTGTACGTCAGCGGGTTCTCGCTCGATGGCATCCGCGGCGCGTCCGAAGGGATGCCGCAGCCCGAGGCGTTCGCGCAGATGGTCGGGGCGCGGGGGTTGACGAGCAGACAACGGTCGTCGTCTATGACAGCGGAGGCGTCTCGCCGATGGCGGGGATGACGGCGTGGGCGTTCCTCTACTACGGCGCAAGCGTCCTCTACCTCGATGGTGGCCTGCCGAAGTGGACTGCCGAGAGGCGGTCCGTCTCGACCGAGGTGCCGACGCACGAGCCACGCACGTTCGCCGGCGAGGCGGTGGCGGGCGTCTACTGCTCGCTCGACCAGGCGAAGGCTGCTGTCGATGACCCCGGCACGATCCTCTGGGACGTGCGCACGCCTGGCGAGTTCGATGGCAGCGAGGCGTGGTGGAATCCTCCGCCTCGGCTGGGGCACATGCCGGGCGCGATCCAGCTCGACTACGCCGAGCTGTTCGATGTCGAGAGCGGGACGCTCAGGCCCGCGGCCGAGCTGACCGCATTACTCGAGGCGAAGGGGATTTCCCCGGAGTCGGCGGTCGCTACCTACTGAGGCGGAGGTGCGCGCGCGGGTCTCGCAGCGCTCGTCTTGAAGGTCCTTGGTTACGAACGCGCGTCGAACTACGCGGGCTCATTCAACGAGTGGTCAGACCAGCCGGACACCGCAGTCGAACGCTGAACGAATTGCCCGGGGGCTCGTGAGTCAGCCGCGCCGCCCGATCTTGCGAGCCGCACGCGGCCGGGGCAGCGGCAGTGTTGCGCAGTGCTCCATGCTGGCGGCGATCCATCGTGCGAGGGCGGCCTCGTCGCTGCGCATCGAGTCGGGCAGCAGCGCGTAGTCCTTCTTCACCGGCGCTTTCGGGAAGTAGCGCAGTGGCGTCACGCCCTGCCGCGACCAACTTCAGCGCGAGGCCAGCAGGGGTGAGGCTGATGAAGATGCGACCGTCTGCGTAGGCCGCAGCACCCGAGAAGAAGTGCTTGCACTCGATCGTCGACGGCGATCGCTGATCCGCCTCGAAGAGAGCGAGGATCGAGCGCAGTTCCTCTAGATAGGAATCAACCATGGGCGGTCAGAGCGAGTTAGCGCTCGGTCTTCGCGCGCTCCTCGAGCTGCTTGCGCATCGCGTCCGGAAGCTCGCGGCCGCCGTCCTCGAATGCCTTCGTGATTGCAGCCGTGCGAGGACCGAAGATGTCCTTGCGGTGCCCTGCGACCCACTCCCGACTGGCCTCGACCGGCTCGATCATGCCCTGGAAGCACGGCGCAACGTATCGCGCCCACAGCTCGTAGCTGCGCTTCGTGTCTTCGCCGTTGGCCCATTCGTGGGCGAGCCCCATCACGCCGCCGAAGCCGCCGGAGATCTCCTGGATCGCCTCAATCGCCGCGATCGCGTCGTCGGGGGTGCCGACGATCGCGCCGCCGCGCCCGACGATCGCCTCCAGCTTCTCGTCGTCGGGCCCGGCTGGGCGGCCCAGCGTCTCGCCGAAGTAGTCATGGTTGTACGCGAGAGCGCCGTCGCGGGCGCCGTCCATCGCCTCCTGCTTTGACTCGGCGAGGTGGAACGGGATCACGATGCGCCAGTCCTCGCGGCTGACCGCGCGACCGGACTCCTTCGCGGCCTCTTCCGCCCACCCCCACGCCTCTTGCATCGAGATCATGCCGCCGGGCTGGGAGGTCGCGACCGAGAGCATGCCGATGCCGAACTTGCCGGCCGCGCGGGGACCCGCCGGCGAGAACGAGTGCGCGACGGCGATCGGGAGGTGCGGCTGTGTGTAGTTCGGCATCTGCAGGCGGGCGTCGCGCAGCGTGAACCAGTCGGTCTCCATCGTGACCGGTTCGTCGCCCTCCAGCAGCGCGACGATCGCCTCAAGCGACTGATTCATGCGCTCGCGCTGGGTGACGGCGTCGATGCCCATCATGTAGGCGTCGGAACTGAGCGCACCCGGGCCAGCGCCGAGCATCGCGCGACCGCGCGTCATGTTGTCCAACTGCACCATGCGGCCCGCGACCATCAGCGGGTGGTGGTACGGCAGGCTGGTGACGCCGGTGCCGAGCATGATCGAGCGTGTGCGCTGAGCCGCCGCCATGATCACCAGCGTCGGGTCGGCGATCAGCTCCCAGCCGGCACTGTGGTGCTCGCCGATCCATGCCTCGTCGAAGCCCAGCCGGTCGAGGTCCACGATCAGTTCAATGTCGCGGTCGATCGCCAGGTTCGGGTTCTCACCCAGGCGGTGGAAGGGAGCGAGGAAGATTCCGAACTTCATCCGCTTCGGCTTGTAGATCATCGGTGTCTCCTGCTCGGGCCGCGTCGGCGGCCATCATAACGACAGCGACGCCAGAGAACAGCGAGCTTTGCGCAGTCCGGGGCGAGTTAGGGGATGTCCATCCGGCCGAGCCGGCGCGTGGCGAGTGCGGTGAACAGCACGGCTACTACAGCCGCGCCGCTCAGCCCCTCCGCCAGCCCCAGTTCAACGGAGACGTCGCGCAGCCGGTTCTCGTCGAAACCGTGAACGATCGCGAGCGTGTACTGGCGCACCGAGAGGAAGCGTGTGCCGCCGAGGAAGCTGGAGAGCGCCGCTTCCCAGACGAAGATGTATGCCACGCCAAACGGCAGCGCGTGGCGCACGGCCAGTCCAGCCCAGGTGAAGAGCGCCGCGTAGGCGATTGAGCCCACCAGCAATGCCACGGCGGTGGTCGCCGCGTGACCGGGGTCGCCATCGGTGATGATCAGCGTCGCCACCCAGCCGCTGAGGATGACCGGCAGTCCGCCGACAAACAGCGATGCGAACAGCTTCGGCACCACGATTCGCCAGCGTGCGATCGGCTTCAGCACCAGGTACGAGAGCGTGCGATCTTCCAGCTCGTTGCCGAATGCCGCCGTCGCCAGCACCAGCATCACGAGCGGCAGGATCGTGGAGGCGATCAGGTGATTCGTCAGCCCGTCGCTGAATTCCGCCGCGGTCGCATCTGACTCCACGGATGAGAAGATCAGCGCGATCACGAGCGGGATCGCTGCCAGTATCAGCATCAGCCAGATTCGCCTACCTCCGGCGAGCTGACGGATCGAGAGGGCGAGCACCGTTCTCATTCGCGCGCCTTCTACTGCTGCTGCGCCAGGTACTCGAAGACGCTCTCCAGCGAGTCATCGAGTGGTTCGACCCGCAGCACACGCACGCCTTTGTCTCGCGCCACGCGGGGCAGTGCACGCTGTAACTCGGTGACCTCGCGGCTACGCACGAGCAGGCGGCCGTCCTCGTCGATCTCGACGGACGCCACCGCACTGATCGCCATCAGCCCTGCGCCAAGCACGCGAGGCTCGTCGGTCTCGACGCGGATGAGGTAGGGCCGTTCGTTCAGCTTCTGTCGGATGGCACGGTACTCGCCCGTCGCCGCGACCTTGCCCGCCGTTAGCAGGATGATGCGGTCGGCAAGCGTCTCGACCTCCTCCAGGATGTGCGAGGAGATCACGATCGTGCGTCCCTGGGCGGCGATCTCGCGCATCACTTCCATGAAGCGCAGCCGCTGTGGGGGATCCGTGCCCGAGAGTGGTTCGTCGAGCAGCAGCACGTCCGGCGAGTGCACCAGCGTTGCCGCCAGCCGTATGCGCTGACGCATTCCGCGAGAGTACCCGCCCAGGCGGCGATGCTGGTCGGTAGTCAGGTCAACGAGCGCGATCGCATCGGCAACTGCCGTGGCGATGTTGTCGACGCCATGCAGGCGGGCGTTCAGTTCTACGAACTCGCGACCGGTGAGGAAGCCGTACACCGACTCGTGCTCGGACATCACGCCGATGCGGCTGAAGATCGCGGGGTTCCGCCGTACGGCTTCGCCCAACACCGTCAGATCGCCGTCGGACGGGTCGGCCAGGCCCGCGATCATGTGCAACAGGGTAGTCTTGCCCGCGCCGTTCGGGCCGAGCAGCGCGGTGATGCCGGGGGTGATGTTGAAGGAGACATCGTTCACGGCGACCATGCTGCCGAACCATCGTGAGACGCGGTCGACCCTGATCGTCGGGGTCACCGTAGTCGCATCGGAGCTCACCGGCCGAGACTCCGGTAGCGCGACCACAGCAGCGCGCCCACCCCGGAGATCAGCGCCGTGAGCCAGATGATGTACACGCGATCGGCGAGCGGTCCTTCGCCCTGCACGTCAAAGATCCAGTCGCTGACGGAGAGCGGGACGAGGATCAGGTTGATCAGCGTCGACCACTCGCCAACGTTGCCGGAGAAGGCGTCGGCACCGATGCTGCCGACGGCGGCGCTAATCGCCACGATCGCGATCGTCGCGATCGCAGCATACGGCCGCCGCGTCGTGAACGCGGAGGCCGTCAACGCCAGCGTCGTGAAGAAGATCGCGAGTAGGCCGCCGGCCGCGAGGAAGCGCGGTACTTCGTCCCAGTTGTCGCTCAGCCAATCGACGGGGTCACGCGCGGAGAGTGCGTTCCATCCGAAGATCAGCAGTTCCGGGAACCAGAGTGCGAACGCCATCACGGTCAGGAACGCGAGCCAGCGCGCTGCGACGTAGTCCGTGGAGGTGACCGGACGCACGAGGTAGAGCGTGAGTACGTCCTGCGCGCGGTCCGGACAGAGCAACTCCGGTGCAACCACTGCGGAGAACAGCAGCGCAAAGATGAACGCCCAGTCGTAGTACTCGGCGAAGGTCGGGCCCTCGATGTCCGTAGTGTCGCCGCCAAAGGTGGAGACGAATCCGGTGATCACAATCACGATCACGGCCGGTAGCCACATCAGCCCGATGAAGACGACCGGGGCGACCTTCTTCGCGATGCCCCGACCGAGTCCCAGCGTCGTGCGGACGCCATCGCGCCAGATCGCCCGCCGAGCCTGCCAGCGGCCGTGGCGTTCGCCCTCGTAGCCCTGATAGCCGAGGTCAAAAACCTCGCCTGCGTCGGCCGCTACTGCTTCTCCCGGTGACTGAGTCACGCGTCGCCTTCGTCGTCGCGCGGGCGCTCGAAGATCTCGGTCAGCGAGTGGCGTTCTGGGGCGAGCCGGTACAGTAGCGCGCCCGAATCAACCACCGCATTGCGCACCGTGTCGTAGTCGTCGCCGCTCGCGCCTTCGAGGGTCAGGCTGCGTCCGACGAGCGTGGTCGTGAGCCCGCGAGCGGCGAGCGCATCGACTAGCGCCTGCTCGCCCTCGGAGACCTCGATCACGAGCGTCTCAGTCTCTTCCAGGAACCCGGTGACCGGGCCGGTGCGCATCACCGTGCCGCCATCGAGCACGATCACGCGCTCGCAGGTGCGCTCGACGTCACCCATCAGGTGCGATGAGAGCACCATGCTGATGCCGAAGTCGCGTCCGGTGCTGCGGATCAGGTCGAGCATCTCCTGACGGCCCATTGGATCAAGTCCAGCCGTCGGCTCATCGAGCAGGATCACGACCGGGTCGTGAACCAGCGCCTGCGCCAGCTTCACGCGCTGCTTCATGCCGGTGCTGTAGGTGCCGATCGGGCGGTATCGCTCCTCAAAGAGGCCGACGTGCCGCAGTGCATCGGTTGCCCTCACCCGCGCAGCGACGCGCGGCAGCCCGCTCACCTCCGCCATGTGTGTGAGGAACTCCGCAGCCGGCGGGGAGTCGGGCAGGCAGTCATGCTCCGGCATGTAGCCGATACGCTGCCGCGCCATCACCGGGTCATCCCCATCGACGGCCAGGAAGTCGGCGCTGCCGGAGTCTGGCTGCAGCAGTCCGAGAAAGAGTTTCAGCGTGGTACTCTTGCCGGCGCCGTTCGCGCCCAGCAGGCCGGTGATCCCCTCCTCGATGTCGAAGCTGACCCCATCGAGGGCATGCACGGAGCCGTAGTGCTTCGAGAGGTTGCGGGCGCTCAGCAGTGCGGTCACCCGGCAAGTGTAGGCTCGCTGTCGCAAGTTCTGATAGCGCCCGGCAGCGGCGTTCCGGTACGCTGCGCCCCATGGCGCTGAGCATCCAATGACCTCATCAACAGAGGGCGGCACCCCTCGACAGATCTCGTACTACCGCCTCGGCCGCGTGCTCGGTCGGGGCGGCATGGGCACGGTCTATGAGGCGATCGACACCCGCAACGAGATCACCGTTGCGCTCAAGTTGCTGCACGAACACCTTGAAGCGGACGACTCGTACCGCGAGCGTTTCCAGCGGGAGGCACACGTCGCCGCGCTGCTGCGCTCCCCGTATACCGTGCATCTGCTCGACTACGGCATCGAGGACGACCGCTACTTCCTCGTGATGAAGTTCGCCGCGGGCGAGTCGCTGCGGGAGCGGCTGGAGCGAGGCCCGCTGGCGCCGGCCACCGCCTTCGCGATCGCCGCGCAGATCGCCCGCGCGCTCGAGGAAGCGGAGGCGCGAGGCGTCGTCCATCGCGACATCAAGCCCGACAACGTGATGATCGGGCCGGACGACTCCGCGCAGGTGCTCGATTTTGGCATCGCACGCCAGACGGGCGCGGCGACGCTGACGGCGGCGGGCCCGTAGGTGGTCTACGGCGACCCGAGTCCGTTCACCGGGCAGACCGTCGCGGGCAAGCCCGCAGCGGCCGAGCGCCTCTGTGTCGTGGTCGCGAGCGCCAGCCACTCGATCGACGTCGATAGCTCCAACTGCTTCGCGCTGCCGTGACCACGTCACCGCCGTCCACCGGTCCGCTCGTGGACGTCCGCGTGCTCGACCTCGCGGACGAGAGTGGCGTTTACGCCGGCCGCATCCTCGCGGAACTTGGTGCCGATGTGATCCGCATCGAACCGCCGGGCGGCGACGGCGTGCGCTCGCGCCTGCCCCACCTCGATGGCGTCAATGAGGCGGAGCGCAGCCTCTACCACCAGCACTTCAACGCGGGGAAGCGTGGCGTTACGCTCGATATCCGCTCACCACAGGGGGCGGCGCTCTTTCGCCGCATGGTCGCGGTTGCCGATGTGCTGATCGAAACCGCCTCGCCGGGTGAGATGGATTCGCTCGATCTGGGCTTCGCGGCACTGAGCACGACCAATCCGAACCTGCTGTACACGACGATCACGCCGTTCGGGCAGGACGGGCCGATGCGGGACTACCGGGGCAACGACTTGATCGGTGTCGCTTCAAGCGGGCTGATGTGGCTGAACGGCTTCCCCGACGACCCGCCAAACCAGCCGGGCGCGGAGCAGTCGTACCAGATGGCCTCGCTGGTCGCGGCCTCGACGACGCTGATCGCCCTGGCCGGGCGTGGCCGGGACGGCGGTGGGGCGCACCGCATCGACATTTCGATCCAGGAGGCAGCCTCGATGTCGACGCTGCAGCATGCAAGCGCCAATGCGTACACTTGGCACGGCAACGTCAACGTACGCCGTGGCCTGTCGAACCTGCGAGGTGGGCGCGATATCTTCCAGTGCGCCGATGGGCTGTGGATCAGCTTCGTCGTCCCACCGTATCGCTGGGAGGAGTTCGTCGTCTGGCTGCGCGAACACCGGATGGCTGCCGCCTTCGAGGGCGACGGGTGGCGCGACCCGTCTCACCGGCTTGAGCACGTGGCCGAGCTGACGGAGGTGATGGCCTCGCTCGCCTCGCGCTACGACCGTGACGATTTCTGGCACGAAGGTCAGCGCCGCCGCCTGCTGCTGATGCGCATCAGCACCGTCGACGAGATTGCCGGCGACGAGCAGTTGCGAGTCCGCGACTACTTCGAGGAGTTCGAGGGGCCGAACGGACAGACCCTCCGCGACACCGGCGTCGCCTACGCGCTCAGCGCTACGCCGGCCGGGGTGCCGCGTCGTGCCCCGCGACTCGGCGAGCACAACGACGAGGTGTTCGGTGAGCTGTTTGGTGATGGCGACGAACTGGCGAGCCTGCGGGCGGGAGGTGTGGTGTGAGCGACCCCTGGCGCCCCCTCGAAGGCATCCGCGTGACCGACTTCTTCTGGTTGATCGCGGGCCCGGCCACCTCCCGCGTACTGGCCGACTACGGCGCTGAGGTGATCAAGATCGAGACCGCTGCCCGTCCCGATCAGATTCGCCAGACGGGGATCTGGCCGCCGGGCGCATCGGGGGCGAGTGCCAATGCCGTCTTCGCCGACTGCAACACCAACAAGCAGTCGATCACACTCAACCTGAGCGACTCGCGCGGGATCGAACTTGCGAAGGAGCTGGTGCGCAACTCCGACATCGTCACGAACAACTTCACGGGCGAGCGCATGGATCGCTGGGGGCTCGGCTACGACGACCTCGTACAGGTGAAGCCGGACATCATCATGCTGACGATGCCCGTGATGGGCACGACCGGCCCGTACCGCTCCTACGGGGCGTTCGGCGGCGGCGTGATCGCCTACGGCGGACTGAATACGAACATGGGGTTCCCCGGCCGCGAGCCGGTCGGCATGGGCCCGCGCTACTCTGACTTCTCGACGCCATACGCCGCTGTCAGTGCGTTGATGGCGGCGCTGCACCACCGCGACCGCACCGGCGAGGGGCAGTTCATCGACATCGCGCAGGCGCAGGCCACCGTCGGGCTGCTCGGCACCGGCGTGATCGAGCACTCCGCGACCGGCGAGGTGCCGCCTCCGCCCGGCAACCGAGCGCGCGACTACTGCCCGCACGGCGCCTATCGCTGCGCGGGCGACGACCGCTGGCTGGCGATCGCGGTCCGTGGCGACGATGACTGGCGAGGGCTCTGTGCGGCCGTCGATGCCCCCGACCTGGCGACCGACCCGCGCTTCGCCACGCATGACGCCCGCAAGGCGAACGAGGACGCACTCGACGCGCTGATCGAGGGCTGGACGAGCCAGCGCGAGGCGTGGGCAGCGATGCACGAGCTGCAGGCGGCGGGCGTGATCGCCTCGGTTGTCTCGAACGTCGAAGACCTGATCACGCGCGACCCGCACATGCGCGAGCGGCACTTCGAGGACGTGGAGGACATCAGCGGTGAGTTCGTGCACACGATTCACCGCCAGCCCTCGCGGATTGATGGGCAGACGCCTCCGCTGAAGCGCCCACCCACGCTCGGCGAGCACAACGAAGCGGTCTTCAAGGGCCTGCTCGGCGTCTCCGACGACGACTATGTGGAGTTGCTCGCGGGCGAAGTGATCAACTGAGTGCGAGCCTCGCGGCCTCGCCGTTCACGCCGATCGTGTACAACGGGCGCGCAGCGAGGAGCGAGACGATGACCTCTTTCGAGACCTACGACCCGGACAAGCACAACCGCGACACTCCGCAGGAGACCTTTGGCCCGGTGGTGAAGATCGACCGTCACGAGGACGGCCAGATCTTCGTGATCACGCTGAACCGGCCGCACCGCCTGAACTCGATCGGCGATGGCCTCAGCGAGGCGATGTACGACGCCTGGGTGGAGTACCGCGACGACCCGGACGCGCGCGTCGCGATCCTCACCGGCGCGGGCGGTAAGGCGTTCTGTGCGGGCGCAGACCTGATCGCCACCGCCGAGGCGCGACAGGAGGAGCGAGCGAGCGGCACTCGGGCGGCCGGGCGGGGAAAGAACTGGGTACCGCTCTCGGAGACGCTCGGTCTCTGGAAGCCGACCATCGCGGCGATCAACGGCTTCGCGATCGCCGGCGGCTTCAGCTACGCGATGCAGTGCGACATCCGGCTGATGGCGCAGAGCGCGCGCGTCGGCATCGCTGAAACTCGCTGGAACATGGGCGGCGCGGGCTGGATGGCACCGATCACGCGCCAGATGGGGCTCGGCTCCGCGCTGGAGCTGATCCTCTGGGGCGACACCCAGTACGACGCGCAGCGCTGCTACGAGATCGGCTGGGCGCAGAAGGTCGTGCCCGACGACCAGCTGATGGACACCGCGATGGACTACGCGCGCCGGGCGACCGATATGGCGCCTCGCGGTGTGCGCAACATGAAGCAGGCGATCTACCGCGGCTACTACATGAACGCGCTGGAGGGGCAGGCGTACGGCGGTGCGCTGGAGCAAAACCTCGCCGGCATGAACGACTCGATCGAGGGCCCGCTCGCGTTCTCGGAGAAGCGCCGGCCGAAGTTCACCGACACGTAGCAGTCACGGACACCAGGGGAGCGAGCCGCTAGGCGATCACGCCCGCGGCCCTGAGCGCATCGAGTTCGCCGTCACCCATGCCGAGGTCGGCGGCGAGCACCTCTGCGCTGTGCTGCCCCAGTAGCGGTGCCGCGAGCAGCGGCACCTTGTTGCCGGACATCAACGGCGGCCAGCGCATCAGGTCGATCGGGCCCTCGGCGGCATGCTCCACGGTCTGAATGAAGTCTCGCGAGGTGAGGTGCGGGTCGTTGAAGAGGTCGGTGGTGTCGAGGACGGCGCTGATCGGCACGCCGGCGTCGCCCAGCTCCTTCATCGCCTCGTACTTCGTGCGCTTGATCGTCCACTTAGAGATCTCGGCCAGCAACTCGTCGCCGTGCTCGCGTCGCGTGGGCCCGGTCTCGAAGCGGGGGTCGGCGAGCAGGTCCAGGCGGTCGATCGCGGCGCAGAGCGTGTCCCACATCCGGCTCGTGACCACCATGATGAAGACGAAGTCGTTCGGCCCGCCGGGCTTGCATGGGTAGAGGTCGGTCGGCGGCCCGATGCGGTTGCCGCCGCGTCCCGCCACCTTCGTCCCGGCTTCGGAACCGTTAGCGACGACCGTGCGCATGAAGAAGGTCATCGCCTCCTGCATCGAGATCTCGATCTCCTGGCCCTCGCCAGTCTGCAACTTCTGCACGAAGGCCGCGGTGATCGAGAGTGCGAGCTGGAGGCCCGTGCCCGCGTCGCCGACGGTGATGCCGGGGCGGGTCGGGGGGCCGTCGGGCTGGCCGGTGACGGAGAGGGCCCCGCCCGCAGCCTGCGCGATCGGGTCGAAGCTCTTGAAGCCGGAGTACGGCCCGGTGGTGCCGAACCCCTTGAGGCGCGCGTAGATGATGCTCGGGTTGATCGCCTTCAGTACGTCGTACCCGATGTCCAACTTCTCGACGACGCCGGGACCGTAGTTCTCCACGAAGACGTCGTAGTGCGGCACGAGCTTGAGGAAGAGCTCGCGCCCTTCCGCCTGCTGGAGGTCCAGCGCGATGCTGCGCTTGTTCGAGTTCCAGTTGAGGAAGTACGGCGAGTTGTCGGTTCCGCGCGCCACACCGCGTCCCGGGTCGCCGACTCCGGGCCGTTCCACCTTCACGACGTCGGCACCCAGCCAGCCGAGCGCCTGCGTGCAGGACGTACCCGCCTCGTACTGGGTCATGTCGAGGACTCGCATCTGTTCGAGCGCTGGCATCGGCTGCTCCTTCGGGTACCCCTCGGTTCGCTGGGAATATAGCGGTTTGCGTCGGGCTCAGCGCGGTATTGCCGAGGGCGAGAAGATCGCGCCTGCTGTACCGTGGTCGGTGGCTGCGAGATTCGCGGCGCCTGCGGAGGCGATCATGCAGCAGCACTGGGATCGTACATACGAGGAAAAGTCACTCGAACAACTCGGGTGGTACGAGCCGGATCCGGAGCCGTCGCTTGCCCTGATCGATCGCTGCGAACTGAGCGAGGACGCGCGCATCATCGATGTCGGTGCGGGCGCGACCCTGCTCGTCGACCAGCTGCTCGACCGCGGCTACGAATCGCTGGGCGTACTGGACATCAGTGCGCAGGCGCTGAAGGTGCTCCGTGAGCAACTCGACTCGGAGCGCGCGGACCAGGTGCGCTATATCAACGCCGACATCACCGACCCGACGGTCGCGGACGAAATCGGGCCGGTCGACCTCTGGCACGACCGCGCGCTCTTGCACTTCCTGCTCGACGAGGACGAGAGAGCGAGCTACGCCGAGGCGCTGCGCACGGCCGTCGTGCCCGGCGGATACGCCGTGATCGCCGCCTTCGCCGTCGGTGGCGCGGAGATGTGTAACGGGCTGCCGGTCTGCAACTACGATCGTGATTCCTGTCAGACACTCGTGGGCGACGACTTCGAACTCGTCGAGTGGCTCGACCACACGTATCACCAGCCGTGGGGCGATCCGCGCCCCTACCTCTACGGGCGGTTCCGCCGCCGCAACTAGGCGCCAGTGCGAGATCAACGAGGGCCCCGCCAAACCGGCAGGGCCCTCTGTCGTGGCCGTCTGGAAACGTTCGCTACGCGAGCAGCTCCGCGACCTCGAGCTTGTACTCCTCGATCATGTCGGCTGCGTAGGTGATGCGGCCGCTGATCGGCTCCGGGTCGCTGTGGCAGAGGCGCAGGCAGGCCTCCGCCATGTTCTCGACCGGGGTCACCGAGTCCTTGTTCTTCTCGGTGACCAGTCCGTGCAGCAGCACGCCCGGCGTGGCAACGAGGCCCGGCGAGATCGCGTTCACGCTGATCCCTGCCGCGTGCGTCTCGGCCGCGAGGCCGGTCGAGAAGCGTTCCACCGCTGCCTTGCACATGCCGTAGACCGTGCCGCCACCACCCTCGCCGCCGTCCGAGGGCAAAGCGGGGTGCAGCGCGGCGTGCGAGGAGATGTTCAGAATCGCGCCCGCGCCCTTCTCCTTCATCCCCGGCAGCACGAGCTGCGAGAGGTGAACGGAGGCGAAGACCTGCACCTCGAACATCAGCTTCTCGCGCTTCTCAGGGAACGCCTCCAGCGGGATGAAGTAGGTGATCGCCGCGTTGTTGACGAGGATGTCGACGGGACCGAAGGCGGCCTCCGTCTGCTCGATCAGGCTCTCGCGCTCGTCGCTGTTCGCCAGGTTGCACTGCACGGCCAGCGCCTCGCCGCCCGCGTCGTTGATCAGTGCGACGACGCCGTTGATGCTGCCGGGCAGCGGGTGATCACCCTCGTCCAGCGTGCGCGCGGAGACGACGACCTTCGCGCCCTCCATCGCGTAGCGGATCGCGATCGACTCGCCGATGCCGCGCGATGCGCCGGTCACGACCGCGACCTTGCCCGCGAGTAGTCCGTTCTTGTTCACTTCTGGTGCCATTTGTCAGTTCCTTTTCCTGCGTCCGGGGGACCCGTTACACCCGTGGGTGCCTCACGTCTGTCGCGCGAACGTACGAATCAGCGCCAGAGCCGTCAAGAACCATGGGCGACCGAGATCACACGGGTCGCGGGTCGTTCACCTTCTCCAGCACCCGCTCGGGGTGTCCGAACACGACCGCCGCGATCGACAGCACCGGCAGTAGCGCCATCGCGATGATCCCGGCGTTGTAGTCGCCGGTGAGGTCATGGAAGAGTGCGAGCGGGAAGGGGCCGATCGCGGCGCCGGTGATCGTCACCATCATCGCCGAGCCATGCACGCGTCCGAGGCCAACGCGACCGTAGTAGTACGCCCACGTCACGCCGTGCACGATGCGCTGCGAGCCGCTCGCGACGCCCATCGTCGCGACGTTGATCACCGCGATCCAGGGCGATGTCACGACCATCGACATCGCTAGCACCACCAGCAGCGCCACCATCGAGAAGATGAAGAGCCGCTTCGGGCCCGTACGCTCGACGACGAACCCGGCGACCATCGAGGTCGGCGCGGACGCGATCGCGAAGACGATGAAGACGGTCGCGGCGATCGTGGCGCTCAGCCCTCGCTCTTCGAAGATCGATGTCTGGGGGAAGATCAACGTGGTCGTGACAAGGCCCGGTGTCGCCAGCGGGAGCGCGAGCAGCCAGAACGACGGCGATGAGAGCACCCGACGCTGGTCGTCGTGGGGGTCTGTGCTCGTGAGCGTTCGCTCTATCTCGGGAGGCTGCGAGTAGCCGTCCGGGTAGAGGCCAACATCCTCCGGTCGATTGCGCACGAAGATCAGCGCTGCCGGCACGACCAGCAGCAGCACGATCACGCCGAGCGTGCCGTATGCCTCGCGCCATCCGAACTCGTCGATTAGAAAGCGTGAGAGCGGCGGCAGGATAGCGTTGGAGAGCGGATAGCCCAGCGCGATCGCGCGACCGCGCCGCACGACGAACCACTGGTTCACCAGCAACGTCGCGTTGATCGTGAGCGCGCCCTGACCGAGCGCTCGCAAGCTTGCGAATGAGAGGTAGAACGCCACGACACCCGCCGCGGAGGCCATGCGGAAGCAGGCCCCGGCGAATCCGACGCCGACGATCACGACCATGATGCGCCGGCCAACGCGATCGGCCATGCGGCTGACGATTGCCACCAGCGCAGCGCTCAATCCGGTGCTCAACATGCAGAGGCCGGAGATCGTCGAACGAGAGAAGCCGGTCTCTTCCATGATCGAGTCGATGAAGATCGAGAAAACGAACGACTGCCCGGGACCGCTGCTGAAGGCGATCAGCGCGCCAACGACGACGATCACCCAGCCGTAGAAGAAGCGGTCGCTGCTCGCCCAGCCCGATGGCGTCGAACCGCTCATGCATCCCTACGACGTTCGCCGCTAGAATACCCACCGCTATCATTCGCGGCAGCGAGACGCGCCAAGTCGCACCATCGCATCGCAGGGGAGTGTGCGCATGGACCTGGGTCTCGAAGGACGGTCGGCGATCATCACCGGCGGCAGCCGCGGTATTGGACTCTCGATCGCCGAGGCGCTGGCAGCCGAGCGCGCGAACCTCACGATCTGCGCGCGTAACGAGGACGGGCTGGCCGCAGCCGCAAAGCGCATCAGCGAGGCTGGTGGTGACGTGCTCACCGTCGTCGCCGATGTCACCTCGACGACGGACTGCGAGCGGCTGATCGAGGCGGCGGCGGAGCGTTTCGGCGGCATCGACATCCTCGTCAACAACGCGGGCGCGTCGGTGCGTGGCGACGACCTCGATGCTGTATGGCGCGACTCGTTCGAACTGAACACGCTCGCCTCGGTGCGCCTCATGGAGCTGGCGAAGCCATATCTCGTGCAGGCCGACGGCGGCGGGGCGGTGGTCAATGTCTCCTCGATCTTCGGCCGCGAATCGGGTGGTTCGCCGCAATACAACGCGACGAAGTCCGCGCAGCTCGCGATGGCGAAGGTCTACGCGCTCGACTGGGCGAAGCAGGGCATCCGCGTGAACACGATCGCGCCGGGTTCGATCGCCTTTCCCGGTGGGTCATGGGGCCAGCGCCTCGAGGATGACCCGGAGGGGATGGCAGCCTTCATCGACGCGAACATCGCCGCCGGGCGCTTCGGCAAGCCGGAGGAGGTCGCGGCAGTCGTCGCCTTCGTCGTCTCGCCGCGCGCCTCGTGGCTGCTCGGCGCGACGATCAACGTCGATGGCGGTCAGTCGCGCTCCAACATCTGATGGCCGTCGGCCTCTAGATCGCCTGGCCTGAGTCGGCGCTCCATGCCGCCTGCGCCATTTTCACGCGGTCGCCAAAGTTCTCGATGCCATCGAGCGCTCGCATCGTCGCCTTCGCCGCGACCAGCCCTCGACGGGGGTGCGCGCCGAGGTGATCCGCGTAGGCACGGGCTTCGCCCAGCACGGCGTCGTCGGCGACCACACGAGCAGCGAGGCCGCGCTCCACGAGCTCAGGTCCCGAGTAGCGGTCCGCGCTCAGCACCAGCTCGGGGGCGATGCCGCGGTACTTGATGTCGAGCCAGGCGAGGTTCACCGGAGCCGGCATCCCAATGGAGACCTCGATCAGCTGTAACTGCGTGCTGACGCCGACGAACATCACGTCGCAGGCGAGGGCGAGCGCCGCACCACCACCGACGGCGAAGCCCTCGACAGCGCCGATGATCGGCTTTGGGCAATCGTAGAGTGCGCCGTGCAGCTCCGCCCAGCGATCGCCAAAGCCCTCCATCCACGCCGGCCGAGGGTTTTCGCGCTGCGCCTTGATGTCCGCGCCCGCGCAGAACGTGGCGCCTTCGCCACGCAGCAGGATCACGTCGATCGCGTCGTCGGCGACGAACTCGTCGATGCCCCGGTGTGCGATCTCGACCAGCGGGCCGGAGAGCGCGTTGCGGCGGTGCGGGCGATTGAAAACGATCTCCCCACGCGAACCGTGGCGTTCGAGGTACGTGTCGCCGCGTTCGCCTGCGTTGGTCATGGCGCCACCTGTTCCACCAGCGCGCCGCCCGCGAGCAACGCATCGACTTGCTCGGCGGAGTAGCCGAGTTCTTCGCTGAGGATCGCGCGTGTCTGTTCGCCGGCCAGCGGGGCAGGGCCCGCCGGGGTCGTCGCCGCCTCGCTGAGGTGAATCGGCGAGGAGATGGCGCGCATGGTGCCGTCGATCGGGTCGGGCAACTCGGCGATCGTCCCGCGCTTCTTGAAGTACGGCTGTTCAACCGCGTCCTCCAGCGAGCGCACGATGCCGAACGGCGCGCCCGCAGCGTCCATGTCGTGTTCGAGCTGCTCGAGCGTCAACTCGCCCGCCCACTCGGAGACGCGCTCGTGGAAATCGGCCATCCCACTTGGCGGCGGCGCGCCCGGGTGGCCGAGTCCCGTCGCGATCGGCCCCCAGACGCTGGGCCCTGGGTTGATGCAGATGAAGCCGTCTTTCGCCTTGAAGATCGGGTGGCGGAACGGACGCCAGTTCTCGCCAGCGCCGCCGTTGAGCGCCGGACCGGCCGCTTCGAACAGCATCGCGAGCTGCGACTCAACGAGGGCGACATCGACCTGCTGGCCTCGGCCGGTCTGCTCGCGGTCGTAGAGCGCCGCCAGCACGCCGGAGCACGCGTTCATGCCGGTGACGATGTCGGCGACGGTGAGCCCGGGGGCGAACGGGGCGTCGCTGCCGAGCGCGCGCTGCTGCAGCCACAGCAGCCCCGCCTCCGCGTGCCCGGTCGAACCGAAGGCGCGGCGGTCGGCCTGCGAACCTTCCTGCCCGAAGCCGGAGATCGAGGTGAAGATCAGCTCCGGATGGTCCGCCGAGAGCTGCTCGTAGCCGAGCCCCAGCCGGTCGAGTACGCCGGGCCGGAAATTTTCGATCACCACGTCTGCGCGGGCGATCAGGTCGCGTGCGACCGCGCTGCCCTGCTCGCTGTTGAGGTCGATCGCGATAGAGCGTTTGCCGAGGTTGAGCGCAGGTCCTGCGCTGGCGGAGCGAACGGGAACGCCGTTGGGCGACGGCAGGCGGTCGATCTTGATGATCTCCGCACCTAGGTCGGCGAGCATGCGCCCACAGAGCGGCCCGGCGATTAGCTGCGTGATGTCGACGACTTTCACGCCGTCCAGTGCTCGTCGGTCCATGTTGGTCCCTCGATTCATCTGCTGGTTATACCTCGGATTCGGGTTCGTGGAACTCGCCTTCGAGGTCCTGAAGCTTTTCCTGCATCGCCGCTCGCACGTCCTGGATCGCCTGGTTGTAGACCGGCGCGCCCAGTTCCTTGATGAAGAAATCGAGCAACACCTCGCGGCGGAACTCGCTCAATTCTTCGTCGAAGTTCTCTGCGAAGAACTTTGTTGCCGCGTTGAGCACGCGCTCGCGGCGCTCATCGGTGAGTTTGATGTGCGTCGGGCGGTGCTCGTCGCTCATCGTGCGCCTCAGTCTAGGGTGGTGCCGGCGAAGTCGCGCTTCGTGGCCGCCAGTGTCTCGCCGTCCGAGTAGAGGTCGAGCGCGGTGTGGCAGAGCGCCTTCGCCGCGATCAGCGTGCGCTCATGCGCCTCCTCGGTCGCGGCGGCCTCCGTGAACCCGGCGTGGTGGTTCGC
>DASCRM010000044.1:0-5511 GCA_034406555.1 Dehalococcoidia bacterium
CGATCATCAATCGACCGCCGGAGAGCGAGTCGACGGTTGCCGCAACTTTCGCCTGTGGGATCGGCGGCCGATAGGGAACGTCAACCACTGACTGGGTGAGAATCGGGCGCCACCCTTGGACGTTGGTGATCGCCGCGACATAGGACATCGCCGTCCAGATGTCCATGTAGCCGTTGCCGAAGCCCGCGTATTGGTTGCGGGTGACGATGATGTGGTCCACGAATGAGAGGGCGTCGAGGCCGATCTCTTTGCTTCTCAGACAGGTCTCCCAAATGGCTTCACCGCGAAACCATCGCGCGAAGTTCGGCAGCATGATCCCGAATCTCAATGCTGATCCTCTCCAGATTGGCGACGCGCAGCGTACGCCCAGGTCGCGCGACCGCCGAACCGTCGGCTTCGCCGACTCTTCGGTCACGCGCCTCGGGCGTGATCGTCACCAGCAGATCGCCTCCGGATACGCTGATCCCGACCACCCTCGCAGATGGCTCACTATCGGACAACAGACCGAGTGGCCGTTGAAGCGGCAACCCAATCGTGGTAGAAACCGATCGCCAGCACGCCGGGGGCGTAGGGCGGGATGCGCATGACGACCGGGAATGAGATGATGACGGCGCAAGCCGCTCCGGGGCTGCTCGAGGGCCTGCGCGTGCTCGATCTGACGCACCAGATTGCCGGACCGTACTGCACAAAGCTGCTCGCAGACTACGGCGCCGAGGTCATTAAGATCGAACGGCCCGGCACTGGGGACCCGTCGAGGCAGCTACCGCCATTCTTCCATGACAACCCGGACCCCGAAGGCAGCCTCCACTTCCTGTACCTGAACACGAGCAAGCGTGGCGTCACGCTCGACCTGAAGTCCGATCGCGGTCGAGAGATCGGTCTCGAGCTCGCGAGCCGCGCCGATGTCGTGGTCGAGAGCTTCCGCCCGGGTGTGCTCGACCGCCTCGGACTCGGATGGGAGACGCTCCACGCCGCCAATCCACGCCTCGTGCTCACCTCGATCTCAAACTTCGGGCAGACCGGTCCCTATCGCGACCTGCCGGCGAGCGAGCTCGTGGTGTACGGCATGAGCGGCGTGATGACGATCAGCGGACGGGAGGACCGCTCCCCGCTCAAGCACGGCCTCTCTCAGGGGCAATACGATGCGGGCGCGAACGCGGCCTGGGTCACGGCGATGATGACACTCTGGCAGGCGCAGGGCGCTTCCGGGCAGTGGGTCGACATTTCGATCTTCGACACGCTCTCGTCGACGCTGGTGCTGAACGAGCCGTATTACGCTTGGATGGGCGGGGTTCAAGGCCGACGTCCGGCAGACGGGGACGCGACGGGGAACGGGCTGAGCGACATCATGCCCTGCGCCGATGGCTACGTCATCGTGCAGTACCGACCATCCGAACCGTGGAAGACGATCGCCGACCTGCTCGAGGAGCCGGCGCTCGACGATCCTCGTTTCGAGACGAACGACGGTCGGATGCTCCACTCCAACGAGCTCTTTGAGCTCATTCGCGATGCCCTGGCCGACAAGAAGAAGCATGAGCTGTTCCATCGCGCCGCCGAGCTGCACGTCCTCAGCGGGATCGTCCAGGACCCGTCGGACCTCTTCAACTGCCCCCAGCTCAGCGCCCGCGGCTACTGGGTCGACGTCGACCACCCGACAACCGGCAACCTGAAGTACGCCGGTGCCCCGGTGCGGGTGCCGGGAACGACCTGGAGCATCTCGCGGCCGGCCCCGTTGCTCGGCCAGCACACCGACGAGGTGCTACACGGCGAGCTCGGGATCGGCGATCAAGAGCTCCACTCGCTTCGTGCGCAGAACGTGATTTGAGGGCAGCGTGAACGAGCCAGAGACGAACGGCCTGCCGCTGGACGGGATCCGGGTGCTCGACCTGACCTCCGTGTGGGCCATGCCCTACGCAGCGGGGGTCCTGACCGACCTGGGCGCGGAAGTGATCAAGATCGAGGCGTTGCAGCGCCTCGACCAGAACCGCGAATTGGGGGTCTGGCCCGACACCGAGGGTGGCTTCGAGCCATGGAACAACAACGGGACGTTCTCGGTCCTCAACCGCGGCAAGCGCTCGATCACCCTGAACCTGGCGCACGAGCGAGGACGCGACGCCTTCCGCGAGCTGGTGAAGATCTCCGATGTCGTGCTCGAGAACTACACCGCCCGCGTGATGCGTGGCTGGGAGCTCGATTTTGCCCACCTGAGCGAGCTGAGACCGGGACTGATCATGGTCTCCAACACGGGCTACGGCCACGGTGGGCCCTGGGAGAGCTACGCCGTTCAGGGCACGGCGCTGGAGTCGACGACCGGGATCGCGAACTTCTCCGGCTACCGCGGCGGCCGTCCCTGGACGGTGGGGCAGTCGTATCCCGACTTCGTGGCGATGTGGCACGGTCTGTTCTGCATAATGGCCGCTCTCCGCCGTCGCACGCTGACCGGGGAGGGCCACTGGATCGACCTTGGTATGTATCAGACCAACGTGAGCCTCCAGGGCGAGGCGATGCTCGACTACGTGGCGAACGGTCGGCTCGGGGAGCGGCTCGGGAATCGCGATCACACGGTCGCCGTGCAGGGCTGCTACCAGACGCTCGGCGACGACCGCTGGATCGTGTTCTCGGCGCAGAGCGACGCGGAATGGGGCGCGTTGAGCGCTGTGCTCGGGGAGGTGGATTGGGACGAGGAGCCGCCGACAACGCTCGCGGAGGCTCGAGCGAGACACGACGAGGTCGACGGCGTCGTGGGGGCGTGGGCCGCCACCCGCTCGCGTGAGGACGCCGTCGAAGCGTTGCGTGGGGCCGGTCTCGCGGCAGGACCGGTGAACGACGCCCGCGACCTCTTCCTCGACCCCCAGGTCAGGGAACGTGGGCTGTACGAGTGGGTCCAGCACGCCCGGGGGACCGGCGTCGGTCTTCGCCCGATCATCGGGCGCGCCTTCCGGCTGAGCGAGACGCCGTTGCACGTTCGCGGACCGGCGCCCTCGCTTGGCGAGGCAAACGCGTACGTGTTCAAGGAGCTGCTGGGAATGTCGGACGAGCAGTTCGACGCCATGGTCGAGCAGGAGATCACGGGCACGCTCGCGCCCCTCGACGAGGCACGGAGTGGGCTGCCGATCGACGCCCTGCTCGGGGCACGGCGGATTCGGGTGCACGATCCCGACTACATCGAGCGCCTGCAGATCATTCCCGAGGAGGCGGACGGCTCCAGCTCGTCCTGACTACGGCGTAGATCGTGCCGCGCCGGTCGTTGTGTGTGCGCCCTGGCCTCAGCTCGGAAGATCGGCTCGCTCGTGTCCGTACTCGGGTAGGCCGTGATGCGTCCTGTCCTCGGTTAGCGAGCCGCGCGTAAGGTCGACGGCCCAGCAGCGACCGGCGGCGATCTCCTCGATCAGCTCCGCCTCGTCGCGGATCTCGCGCTCGAAATGGGTCGCTGCCTTGCCGATGTCCGATGCCTGATGGGAGTCCGTTCCTGCGGTGCCGGGCAGGCCCATGAGCGAAGCGAGCCGCTGCGAGAAGCCATTCTCATTCGGGTTCCCGTGGCCGTTCACGACCTCGATTGCCTGGACGAGGCGGTATGCGGGGTTCTGTTCTGCACGACTCAGCCCCTGGCGGATCCCCTCCCGGGCGCGCCAGTCATAGGGCGCGAAAGCACGATACGGGTGGGCCGCGACCATCACCCCGCTCGCGCGTCGAACGTGGCTCGCGAGGACGTCACTCTGGCGCATCTCGTCGGCGTATCGATGCAGCCCGTAGACGAGGATATGTCCGCCTTCGGTCGACACCTCGAGGCCGCTGAGTACCTTGAAGTTGTGTCGCCGTGCGAGCATGCGGACGGCATCCGGACTCCAGATAGCGTCGTGCTCCGAGAGCACGACCGCGTCCAGTCCCGACTGCTTCGAGCGCTCGACCAGGTCGTCGGGGTGCAGAAAGGCGTCGGCCGACGTTGGACGCGTGTGGGTGTGTAGGTCGATCAGCATCGAACGTCCGTCGCCCCGTCGCTTGCTTTCCGCAGCAGGTGTCCGACGCTATCATGCGCCGACACCGCCCGCACGCCGTGCCGAAGCGGACGCCACCGCGGCCCAGTCGGATGCCATGCGGGAGGAAGTGACACACCTGGGGGAATCCAGGTGGCCTCCGCGAGCGAGCGAGACGGGTAGCCGGGCGGACCGATGACTGCTGCATCCCATGGTCAGTTCTACCTCGATCTGCATACGCACTCCGTCGACGGATCGAACGACGCCACCGCTACGGTCGAGTCTTACGTTCGATGGATCGCCCGGCGCAGGGAGCTCGGCTACCGGATCGACGGCTTCGTTCTCACCGAGCATCGCAGCCTGGACCTGACCCTGGACTACTCGTCGCTCGCGGCGAGCTATGACGTTGTCGTTCTGCGTGGCATCGAGGTAGAGACGGATGTTGGGCACGTGCTCGTGTACGGCGTCTCGGAGGGCTTCTTCAGAGAAGTCGACATCGCCAATCCCTTCTTCGGACACGCGGAGATCTTCCGCGCCGCGACCGATCACGGCGGCATCGCGGTGGGTGCGCACGCCGGCCGCGACCGCATTGGGCTTGCTGGTCACGTCGACGATCAGCGCGTCGCGCCGGGCGTGATCGACGTCATCGAGGGGCTCAACGGTGGCAGCAGCGATGAGGAGAACGCGCGGGCGATGAAGCTGGCCTCTGACCACGACCTTGTGACGGTCGGGGGGAGCGACGCCCATCATACGACGAGCATCGGCCGCTTCATAACCGCCTTCAGGGAGCCCGTGACGAGCATCGAGGCGCTGGCAGAGCACCTGCGCGTCGGCCACGTGCGGCCTGCCGCGGCCGAGCAGACGCTCGCCGCGGCGGAGTGCGCGTAGTTCGCGCTGTCGGCCAGCGCGCGCCTTGTTCAGCCGCTGCCGGAGCGATATCGTCAGGCGGCAGTCGGCGCCCGTCACGTCGGTCGTGCTGCGGGCTATCCGGCCGTCGCGGGCGTACGAGATCTCCGACATGCGCAGCTTCCCCACCGTGGCGAGCGCTCATTTTCGCCGCACCGCCCGCCCTCGCAAGCGAAGACGGGCGGTGAGAGTGTCTGAGGGCGCGCGTCCGACCCTCGCGTTCGTGAGCTTCGCGCCGCTAGTCTCCGCCGGTGACCGGGGATCCACGCAGCGCGTCGAGCGCCGGGCTCGTGATTGGCTCCGACCACGGGTAAATCCCACCCTCGTAGACGCTGGGACCCTCGAGGAAGTGTCGTGCTTGCTCGAAGGTCTCGACGAAAGGCATGTTCGCGTCGTACAGCGAGTCGCCGTGCGGCATCGGGCCGCCCTTCGAGACGTGGCCCATCGTCGGCCGCCCGAGAATCTCCTCGAGCATCCAGACGACGCGGACTAGCTTGCCGAGGTCGACGCCTGTGTCGATTCCCATCTCTTCGAGCATGTTGATGACGTCCTCGGTCGGCGCCATCCCCGTCGCGCGTCCGTTTCCGCAGTACGGGCACCCGCCGATGCCGCCGATCGTCGTGTCGATGCG
>DASCRM010000045.1:0-46780 GCA_034406555.1 Dehalococcoidia bacterium
CACCATGCCGCGCACGTTCTTCGACAGGCCATTCCAAGTGATCGCCGCGGACCGGTTCGCCAAAGCGCTCCGGGCGAGCATCAGCGATCCTGCCGTTGAGTCCCTTCCTGCCGTCGGGGCAGTGGATCAATTCGTAGACAGCACCGACGCTCTCTCACCCCCGGTCGCCCGGGCGCTAATGCGCGGCGTCCTTGGAGATACCGCCTGACACTCGATGCGCAGGGAGACCTGCCCGGCCGGGCAGGTGGGTGGGCTCCACCCTCGATGCTGATCGTGCGCGAAGCAGTGGATCCCACAGGAATCGAGTCGGGGTCGGCCTCTAGCGCGTCACCTCGAGCGACCGCGCCACGCCGGGGTTCGTCGCGCCCTCGCTGTGGCCCAGCAGCACGATCTCGGCTCGCATCACGTCGGGTTCGAGTTCGAGCAGCGCGGCGGTGCCCCAACGCGTCTCCTTGTGGTGCGGGAGGTTCGGACTGCCGGAGTTGAGTTGCACGACCCCGTCCTCGTGCTCCAGCCGGTCGACGTGGGTGTCGCCAGCGATCATGAGGTCCAGTTCGGCGCCGCCGAAGTGCTTCGCGGACAACTCGGTCGGCGTCGCGGTGCGAGGGCGCAGGTCGTGCACCATGCCGATACGCCAGCCTTCGAGCTCCAGCACCTGCGAATCCTCCACACGAGGGTCATCGAAGACATCGTGATTGCCGCGGGCCACGATCACCGGCGCGAACTGATCGCACCAGTCGAGCAGCTTCTTCGTTGAGATGTCGCCGGAATGCAGAATCAGATCGACCGAGGCAAGGAAGTCAGCGCACTCCGACCCCAGCTCATCGAGGCTGTGGATCAACGAGGGCAGATGTGTGTCCGAAATGACGCCTACGCGCATCGCCGCACCGTACCCGCGAGCCGATCCGCGAGCAAGGCGACGGACACCCGCCGGCTCGCTGGATTGACGCACCCCACGCGCGCGGTGTAGCAATGCGCGGCAGTCCCCGGCCCGATGACGGCCCTACGAAAGAGGTGGCGGATGGCGAACCAGAAGCGTGAATCGGCGATTGCCGGTATCCACGAATACCCGCTGCGTGTGGCGCCAGACGTCAGCGCGATGCAGATCAAGATCGAATCGATCCGCGCCGCGCTCGATGACGCCGGACTCTCGCTCTCGGACGTAGATGGCATCTACGACACGAACGATGGCGAAGGTGGCGGCGGCCTGGGCATGGCCTCGTTCATGGGCATCAAGCCCTCCGTGATCGACACCACCGCGGTCGGCGGCTCCTCGTACGAGTTCCAGACGGCACACGCGATGCGCGATATCGCCGGAGGCAAGTGCAACGTCGCGGTACTGAGCTACGGCTCGATCGCCGCCTCCGCACGCCGCGCGATCGGCACCGGCGGCAGCAGCGGCGCGGGTGCGCCGAACTGGGTCGGCAACATGGAAGACCCCTACGGCGCGACGCTAATCTCCAACTACGGGCTCGTGAAGACGCGCCACATGTTCGAGCACGGCAGCACCGATGAGCAGTTCGCGGAGATCTCCGTCGCCACGCGTGCCCACGCGATGCGCAACCCGGAGGCCGTGAAGTGCATGACCGACCTGCTCTTCGACCCGGTCAGCGAGATCACCGTGCAAGACGTGCTGGAGTCGCGCGTGATCGCCGACCCGCTGCACCTGCTCGAGTGCTGCATGGTCAGCGACGGGGGCGGCGCAGCCGTGATCGTCTCTGCCGATGTGGCGAAGGGCATCAAAAAGGATCCTGTCTGGCTGCTCGGATCAGGCGAGGCGACGAGTTACCGCCAGAATGGCGGCGACATCACCACGTCCGCTGGGGCCCAGAGTGGCCCGATCGCCTTCGGTGAGGCAGGCATCACACCAGCCGAGATCGACATCGCGATGATCTACGACTCCTTCACGATCACCGTCGCGGTCTGTATGGAAGACCTCGGCTTCTTCAAGAAGGGCGAACTCGGCGACTTCGTGAAGGACAACCGTCTGCGGTTCGACTCCGCGCTCAAGCCGGCGCTGAACACGGATGGCGGCGGCCTCTCGTCGAACCACCCCGGCATGCGCGGGCTCTTCCTGCTGCTGGAGTCGGTGCGACAGCTTCGCGGCGAATCCACCTCGCAGGTGGACGGCGCGCAGCTCGCGGTGGCCCACGGCAACGGTGGCAACCTCGGCGGCACCCACACCGGCGGCACAGTGATCCTCGCGAAGGACTAGCAGCGAGGCCCCCGCAACCCGTAGCGAAGAGAAGGACAACAGCAATGCCAAATCGACCACAACCGCGCTTCCCGGAGCCCAACACCGGGCCCTACTGGGAGAGCGTCAAGAACGGCAAACTGAAGTACCAGACCTGCGACGACTGCGACGAGGTCGTGTTCACGCCTCGCCTGCACTGCACGAAGTGCGGGTCCGGCAACCTCTCGTGGCAGACCTCGAAGGGCGAAGGCACCGTCTATACCTACTCGGTCGTCCGCCAGACGCGGCACCCGCAGTTCGTCGACCTGGGCGCATACGCGATCGCGTACGTCGATCTCGACGAGGGCTTCCGCATCTTCACCAACGTCAGCGGCGTCGCTGACCCGACGAAGGACATCAGCTGCGGGATGCGCGTGAAGGTCGAGTTCGAGCAGCAGGACGACGGCGAGTACGCGATTCCCGTCTTCGTCCCGGCTTGACCCACATCGGCTGACGGCTCATGTCACCGCTTGGGTCATCGATGGAGGAGCCGACCGAGCGCCCCAAGCGGGACGACGCCTCGGCGGCGCACGAGAGCAAGGGCGTAGCCGGGTCGGACGGCCCGATCTCGCGTCGCCTCAACCGCCCGATCTCGTCGCGCATCTCCGCGCACGTCGGCGGCTGGCCGGTGACGGCCGACCAGTGGTCGTACATCAGCTTCGCCAGCGTCTGCACCGGCGCGCTCGCATTCGCCGCGCACGCACCGAGGCTGGGCGCGGCGCTGGTCCACGCGGGCTCGGTGCTCGACGGCGTGGACGGCGAGGTTGCCCGACTGCAACAGACCGCGAGCGCGCAGGGCGCGCTGCTCGACCTCACGCTCGACCGCGCCTCCGACATCGCGCTGCTGGGCGGGCTCGCCCTCGGCGCGGGTAGGCGGCGGATCGACTGGCTGCTGGCGCTGGCGGCGGCGAATGGCATCGTCACGGCGGGCGTCGTGAAGGAGCGCGTGGGGCACGAGGGCGAGGACGTTGCGCAACTGCAGCAGCAGGAAGCCGTCGATGGCAGCCTCGACACGCTGGTGCGCTACACGGGCCGCGACGGGCGGCTCTTCGCCGTCACACTCGCGGGGCTGATCCGGCAGCCGAGGCTGGCGCTACTCTGGCTCGCCGCGACCTCAAACTGGCGACTGATCAGGCGGCTGGGTGCCGCTCGGGCGCTGTTGCGACGGCGCGGCGATGACTGAGGCCTCTGGCCCCACCGGTACTCTCAACCTGGCGCGCTTCTGCCTCGAAGCACGCGCCGGCGACCCCGCGACGGCAGATCGCACCGCCTTCACCTTCGTCCGTGACGACGGCGACAAGGCATGGACGTACGCCGACTTGTGGGCACGCATTCAGCGCATTGGGCGCGGGCTACTGGCTCGCGGACTCGAACCGGGCGACCGCGTCTTGCTGCGACTGCCGCACTCGCCCGACTACGCCTTCGCCTTCTTCGGCGCGACGGTCGCCGGGCTGGTCCCGATCCCCGCCTCGCCGGCCCTCACCGAGGAGGAGGCGCAGTTCTTCGTCGACGACGCGCAGCCACGCGCGATCATGACGACCGAGGCAATGCGGCTCTCGGCCTTCGGCGGCATCGAGATCCTCGATGGCGACCTCGAAAGCCTCGACGGCGACGGCCCCCTCCCTGAGACGCAGGCGGAGGACACGGCGTTTCTGATCTACACCTCCGGCACGACGGCGCGGCCGAAGGGTGTGCTGCACGCGCACCGGACGATCCACGGCCGCGCGCTGATGCGGGAGGGCTGGCAAGACTTCGGCGAGAGCGACACGACACTGCACGCGGGCACGCTCAACTGGTCCTACACCATCGGCGTCGGGCTGATGGATCCGTGGGCGGCGGGCGCGCACGCCGTGCTCTTCGGCGGCACCTACGATGCGGCCGGCTGGCCGAGGCTGATCGAGCGGCTGGGCGTGACGGTCTTCGTCGCGGTGCCCACGGTCTACCGCCAGATGTTGAAATACGGGCGACCGGAGGAGTTCAATCTCTCGACGCTGCGCCACGGCCTGATCAGCGGCGAGCCGCCGCCACCCGGCCTGATCGACGAGTGGAAGGAGCGCGCCGGCACGCAGCTCTACGAGGCGCTGGGCATGACGGAGATCAGCACCTACCTCTCCTCCAGCCCCTCGACGACGCCCGTGCGCGCCGGTTCGCCGGGCCGCGGGCAACCGGGCCGTCGGCTCGCGATTCTGCCGCAGGAGGGCAACGACGAGCCGCTGCCGCCAAACGAACTGGGGCTGCTCTCGGTTCACCGCTCCGACCCCGGCCTGATGCTCGGCTACTGGCAGCGCCCGGAGGAGGAGGCCGCCGTCTACCGTGGCGAGTGGTTCACCGGCGGCGACTTGGCGACGATCGACGAGGACGGCTACGTCTGGTTCCACGGCCGCGCCGACGACGTGATCAAGTCCTTCGGCTACCGGCTCTCGCCGGTCGAGATCGAGACCGCGCTCGCCGGCTGCCCCGGCATCGGTGAGGTCGCCGTGGTCGGCGTGCCGATCGAGGACGGCAAGACACTGATCACGGCCTGTGTGGTGCCCGAGGCCGGCGTGACGGTCGACGATGTGGCGCTCGGCGATCACGCGATGCAGCACCTCGCCGAGTACAAGCGACCGCATCAATACCGCGTGATCGAGGCGCTACCGCGCACGCCGAACGGCAAGCTCCAACGCTCCGCGCTGATCGCGCAGATCCAGGCCGAGGTCTAGGTGCTACTGCCCCGGCTCTGCTGGCCGCTGACTCTACTGCCCCCGGAACGCGGGCGGGCGCTTCTCCTGGAAGGCCGCCATCCCCTCGCGTACATCGGCGCTGGCGCTGGCGACCGATTGCGCGGCCCACTCCGCCTCGACCGCGTCACGCAGCGAGAGGCCACCTGAACCCTGTACTTCGCGCTTCGCGAACATCATCGAGAGCGGCGGACCCTGGGCGAGTTCGCGTGCCATCTCGATCGCGGCGGCCTCCGGGTCGTCGTCGGTACGGTTGCCCAAGCCGATGCGGACCGCTTCCTCCGCGCCGATTTCTCGCGAGGTGTAGAGCAGTTCCTTCGCGACGGAGGGTCCGACCAGCCGCGGCAAGAACCACGAGAGACCGCAATCCGGCGCGAGCGCGCGTCGCACAAAGACGGTGAGGAAGCGAGCGTCCGGACCAACGATGCGGATGTCGAAGGAGCAGGCCAACGCCATGCCCCCCCCGGCAGCGACGCCGTTGACGGCCGCAATCGACGGCTTGTCTAGCTCCGGCATCGCCAGCGCGATCGCCGACACGCCCATGCTGTCGGTCTGCTCGGCGCGGGTGCGCTCGGGCGCTGCTTCGCCCTCGGGTGTGGCGCCGACATCCGCGCCGGAGGAGAAGCCGCGGCCGGTGCCGGTGCCGACGACCACGCGCACATCGTCATCGGCCTTCAGCATCTGGCCGAGTTCGATGATTTCGTAGAAGGTCGGCGTGCGCATCGCGTTCAGCCGCTCGGGGCGGTTGATCCGCCAGACGGCCACACCGTCGCTCACCTCCACGACCAGATCGTCAAAGCCGCTATAGTCCATCGTCCACCTCCACGAGCCGTGTCTACCACGTCACGTGAACGCGCAGCAATCGAGGCCCGATGGCGAGCGAAGCGGCGAGGCTCACGGTCGGCAACGTCGAAATCGTCGCGATCCCGGACGGCGCGGGCCCATCCAGCGGCGTGCTAACGGAGCTTGCTACCGACGAGCCCGGGGCCCGCTGGTGGGCGCTGCGCGATCATTACCCCGAGATGTTCGACGACCAGGACCGCTGGCACATTCACAACAACTGCTACCTCGTCCACTCGCAGGGCCGCAGCATCCTCGTCGATACAGGCGTCGGCGAGCGGCCCTACAAGCGCTACGGCGGCATCGTCGGCGTGCTGCCAAGCGCCTTCGAGCGTGCCGGTGCTACGTTCGACGAGATCGACACCGTGCTGATGACGCATGCCCACCCCGACCACGTCGGCTGGAACGTCACACCCGACGGCGCGGCGACCTTCCCGAACGCGCGCTACCTGCTGCACGAGGCGGACTGGCGCGAGTTCGCCCTGCACGCCTCTCAAGGCGGCAACCGCGAGCGCGTCCCGAACTACGCGCAACGCTCACTCGTCCCGCTGGAGGCGCTCGGCGTGCTCGACCTGTTCGCAGATGAGCAGGTGCTGACCGACGAACTACGACAGCTGCACACGCCGGGCCACACCGCCGGGCACGTCAGCGTGCTGATCGCCTCGGCTGGTGAACGCGCGGTGATCACCGGCGACGTCTTCTCGAACCCGGCTTACATCACGGAACCCGACCTCGAGTTCAGCGCCGACATCGACGTCGAACAGGGCAAGGCGACCCGCCACGCGCTGCTCGAACGCATCGAGGCCGAAGGGATGCGCGTGATCGGCGGCCACTTCGACGCACCGGGATTCGGGCACGTCGTGAAACTCGAAGGCAAACGCTACTGGCGGGCGTTCTAGCAGAGCGGCGCTACGAGCGCGCGAGCACGACCACAAGGAACACGGCGTAGAGCAGGAGCAGTCCCACGCCCTCCGGCCGGCCGATGCGGTAACGCGGCCACGCGAGCGGCAGCAGGATCAGGGTGCTAACGACCAGCGCCGGGATCTCGAACCGGTAGAGCTCCGGGGCGACATCGAGCGAGACGATGCCGGAGGTCAGCCCGATCACGCCCAGCAGGTTGAAGACGTTTGAGCCGACGACGTTGGCGACGGCGATCTCGTGTTCTTTTCGCAGCGCCGCCGTCACGCTTGTCGCCACCTCCGGGAGACTGGTGCCCGTCGCAACGATCGTCGCGCCGATTGCCGCCTCGGAGATGCCGATGTTCTCGGCGATGCTGACCGCGCCTCGTACCGCCTGATCGGCGCCGAGGGTGAGCGCGGCGATGCCCGCGACCAGCAGCCCGATCTCGATGCCCCGTGCTCGGACGCCGTCCGCGAGCACCCGTGTCGCGTCGGAGACTTCCTCCTCGATGGCGGCGGCCGCTTCCGGCCAGAGACGCGGCGAGATCACGACGAAGCCGACGAGGCCCGCGAACATCAGCAGCCCCTGCCCCTGCTCGATCGTGCCGCTGGCGGCGAAGAACACGACCAGCGCCGTCGCCCCCACCAGCACCGGGATCTCCCACCTCAGCAGGCGCCGGTGCACCGTCATCGGCGCCACGAGCGCCGAGACACCCAGTACCAGCGCGACGTTCGCGACGTTCGACCCGAGCACGTTGCCGACAGCGAGGCCGGACGAGTCGCGCGTCGCGGCGAAGAGGCTGACGACGAATTCGGGTGCGGAGGTACCAAACGCGACCACCGTCGCGCCGATGATTACGGGACTGAGCCCGAACGAGGCGGCAAGCGTCGCTGCCGAGCGCACGGTCAGCCACGCGCCGGTCAACAGCACGGCGAGCCCGATTGCCACTTGGATCAGGTCAACGGCCATCGGCGGAGCATACGGGGCCGCACGCTGGCGGCAACAGCCGTCCGCGTTGACGGCCCCGCGGCCGCCTCCTAGGGTGCGCGCATGGCTTCTGGAACCGTTGGTATCGCACTACAACCACGCGCGGCGACGATCGCCGTGGAGGCGATCGTCGCCGCGGAGCAGGCCGGCGTGCCCGCCGTCTGGCTGACGACCGGCGGGACGGCTGCCGACGCGATCACCACGATCGCCGCGGCGGTAACGCGCACGGAACGCGTGGTGCTGGGCACCGCGATCATCCCGACATGGCCTCGCAACCCCGTCTTCATCGCGCAGCAGGCGATCGCGATCGAATCGCTCGCCCCCGGCCGCCTGCGCCTCGGTATCGGCCCGAGCACGAAGGCGGCGATGCGCGGCTTCGGCGTCGACTTCCGCACGCCGCTCACACAGCTCCGCGAGTACCTGATCGTGCTGCGCGAACTGCTGCACGAGGGCAGCGTCGACTTCAGCGGCAAGCTGGTTCGCGCCCGCACCCGCATCGCCAGTCCCGTGCAGACGCCGGTGATGGCCTCCGCGTTACAGCCCGGGGCCTTCGAGCTCTGCGGGGAACTCTCCGATGGTGCGCTCACCTGGGTCTGTCCGCCCGAGTACCTCGTCGCAGAGGCGCTGCCGGCGATGCAACAAGGCGCGGAGCGGGCCGACCGCGAGACGCCCCCGATCGTGATGCACGTGCCGGTCTGCGTCTCCGACGACCCGGAGGCGGTGCAGGAAGCGGCCCAGCGACAGGTCGGCGCCTACCCGCGCTTCCAGTTCTACCAGGACATGTTCGCCGCCGCCGGCTACCCGGAAGCGGCGGAGGGGCTGAGCATGGACCTCGTCAATTCGCTGGTCGCGCACGGCAGCGAGGAGCAGGTCGCGACGCGGCTACTGGAACTGCTCGGCATGGGCATGGGCGAGGTGATGGCGATGCCGCTGATCGTCGGCGATGACGTCGAGGGCTCGACGGCGCGCGCCTTCTCCGCCGTGGCACTGGCTGCCTCACGAGCCTCGTAGTGCCGGCCGGCACCTCGACGCCGCCGCAGACGGTGCAGCCTCCGCAGGCAGAGCCGCCATCGGTAGCGCCCATCAAGGAGGCCGGCACTCGCGAGCTGTCGGAGCTGCTGCCGCCGTACCACGTGCAACTCCACAACGACGACCACAACTCGATGGATCACGTCGTCAACGCCCTCCTCAAGACGATCCCGCACATGACCACGGAGCGCGCCGCCGAGCTCATGTTGCAGGCCCACAATCACGGGCAGGCGACGGTGATCACGTGCCCGCTGGAGCTGGCCGAGCTCTACCGAGAACGCCTCGAGTCGTTCGGGCTGACCGCGACGATCGAACGCGCCTGAGCGCCCCTCCACCACTTCCTGTCAGCCGTATCTGACGATGCGATCAGGATCTGCGCATCAAAGCTCAGTGATCCGAACATTCAGCTGTGGGGGTTTACCCGATGAGCACTGACAGCGCGCAGCCCGATGGAACGCCCGGCTTAGTGGGCCCTCTGCCGGAGCTTGAGCCGATCCTCGACAAACTGCCGTGGTACGGCGACCTGCAGCCCGGCCACCGGGGCGAGATGCTGGGCGAGGTTGAAGAGCTGATGGCCGCCGGCACCACCCGCGACCTCTACGAGGAACTACTCGAGCGCTGGGCGGACATCGCCCACATCGACCTCAAACGAGCTAGGTTCGAGCTGCTCCGCGCCAGCGGCATCCTGCGCGAGTAACCCGCGACCCCGCGACTGTTGACCGCGGCCTCAGGGCCTGCGTCTGCGCGTGCCCTGCTTCGCCAATCGCAGGGGCCGCAGCTCCAACGCGCGGCGTCGCTCGTTCGCGGCGCGGAAGACGATCGAGTCCTGCTCCAGCAGCCTGCTCACCGCTGCCGTAGGGGTGCCCAGCGCCTTCGCGGCCGTGCGCAACTGCCACTCGACGCCCTCCAGCAGGTCGAAGAGGCCAGCGATCGCGGTCAGGAAGCGCGCATCGCGCCGGCCGACGCGCTTGCTCACCGCGGCGGCGAGCTCCCCGGACGGCTTGTAGCCGTCGGCGGCGACCGGCGCGCGCAGCTGGAGGGCGATCGCGTAGCGCAGCTTGCGCAGCGCGCGGGCGCGGTTTTCGTGCTGCGAACGTGACTCGGTAGCCTCCGCGGCGAGGCCGCTCGGCGTATGCCGCACACGCACCGCCGACTCCGTGACGTTGCGCTTCTGCCCTCCCGGCCCGCTGGCGCGGAAGCGGTCGAATTCACACTGGGCCAGCAGCGCGTCGTCATCGAGCGGCAGGAAATCTCGCCAGGTGGGCGGTTCCGTCATTTGCCCGAAGGTAGCACGCGGCTTCACGGCGCGCGGCGCGCACCCTATCCTGACGGTCAGAGAGCTGAGCGCAGAAGGAACAGACAGATGCCCCGCGTACAGATCGTTGGCGCCACCGGCTACGGCGGACTCGGCCTGATCGAGCTGCTGCTCGGCCACCCCGAGTTCGAGATCAGCTCGATCAGCGCACGCGACGACGCCGGACGGCGCATCGACGAGGTCTACCCGCATCTCACCGACCGCTGCGACCTCACCGTCGAGGCCTCGAACGACGCGAACATCGGCTCCGGCTGCGATGTCGTCGTCTTCGCGACGCCGGATCGCGTCTCGCAGGGCTACTCGGCCGGGCTCGCCGATGCCGGCGTGCGTTTCCTCGACTACTCCGGCGACTTTCGCTTCCCGGAGGCGCAGCGGTACGCGGCGTACGCGGCTGCTCACCCCTCGATTGGCGAGACCGCACACGAGGCGGAAGCGCTGTTCGGTCGCGCTCAGTTCGGCGTACCGGAGCTCTACCGCAATCGCATCGCGGACGCGCCGATCATCGGCAACCCGGGCTGCTTCGCCGTCGGCATGATCCTCGGCCTCGCTCCGCTGTTTGCCGACGGGCTCGCCGATGGCCCGATCGCCGTCGATGGCCTCACCGGCTCGTCCGGCGCGGGCAAGAAGCCGGCGCCGCTGCAGCACTTCTCGCACCTCAACGACAACGTGGTGCCGTACCGGGTGCTGGCGCATCAGCACGTCGTGGAGGCGGAGCAGACGCTCGCCTCACTCTCGGGCGGCGAGGCGCAGCTCGACTTCGTCCCGCACCTGCTCGGGACGACGCGCGGCATCCTGAGCACGATGCACGTGCCGCTCTCGCAGCCCCGCTCAAAGGACGACCTGCTCGACCATTACCGCGAGACCTACGCAGATCACCCGTTCGTGCGCGTGCTCGACGGCCCGCCGACGCTCAAGGGCACGCTGGGCTCGAACTACTGCGACATCTCGCTCGAACTCTCCTCGGACGGTCGTCGCGCGGTGGTGATCGCCTCGATCGACAACCTGATGAAGGGGCAGAGCGGCAACGCGCTGCAGAACCTCAACCTGATGTTCGGCCTCGACGAGCGCGCCGGGCTCGACCGGCCACCGCTCTACCCGTAGCGAGCGCCGAAGCTCGCGACGGGGGACTCCACCTAACCCTGGCTACCGACACCTTTGCCGGGAGGCTCTTCACTGTCCGCCTGCTCGCTGTCCGGGGCGCGCAACTTGCCGGCCAGCCGATCGACGCCGAGCGCGAGCGCGAGCAGCACAAGCGGCGCGAAGGTGAGCACCGGGCGCACGCCGATCAAGCTCGCCACAGTGCCCAGCACGAGCAGCGAGGGAATCGCGAGCCCGTCTTTCATCGTGCCCAGCAGCGCGAACGTCCGGCCCTGCACCGCCAGCGGCGCCGTGCGCGAGATGTAGGTCTGGGTGGCCGTCGCCGCCAGCGTCATGCCGAAACCGAGGAAGACCGAGAGCTCGGCTGCCAACTCAACACGCTCGCCGACTAGCGGCAGGTCGATCGCCGGGAACCACGGCAGCCACTCTCGCAGCTGGTCGATGAAGCCCAGTGCGCTCATCGTCGCGGCTACGATCGCGAAGCCGATCACCGCCACGACACGCTCTCGTAGCACCTTTATCAGCACTGGCGCGATGATCAGCGCGACCAGCAGACCGAGCACCGCGGGCGAGAAGACGTAGAGCGCGTTCGCCGCGTCCACGTTCAGCACGTCCTGCGTGTACTGCGGCCCGAGCATGCCCAGGATCACCGAGATCGTGCTCGCGAGCGCCGCCAGCAACAGCATCCAGAGCTGCGCCCGATCCGTCAGCAGCCAGCGCACCGTGTCCAGCGTCGAGACGCGCTCCTGCGCAACCCCGTCGCCCTGCTCGTCGGCCTGCGCAGGCTCGGTGGTGCCCGCACGCCGCCGAAGGGGTCTCAGATCGAAGACGCGGCTCGCGGAGAAGATGAACAGCAGCCCTGCCACGACCGTCACCGGATCGACGCCGAAGGCACGCACGATCAGCGGTGCGATCAGCGCTTTGCCCACGACCTCGCCCGCCGACGAGATCAGCGAGATGAACGAGGTCGCGGAGGCCAGCTCATCCTCCGTCGCCACCAGCGGCACCGCCGACGCCTCAGACGGCTGCGAGACCTGGTGCAGCACCCGCACCGCGAAGAGCGCCGCCATCAGCGAGCGGAAGTCCGTACCGAAGAAGATCGGGATCAGCAGCGTTAGTACGCCCATCGTGAGGTACGCACCCACCAGCGCCACCCGCTTCGGCAGCGCGTCCGCGACGATCCCGCCGAACATCCCCAGCAGCAGCCCCGGCAAGAGATACGCGATGCCGAGCAGCGCCGCGTCGAACGCGCTTCCGCCGGCGCGCACGCTGGCGATCAGCGCGCCGTAGAGCAGCGCCTGGAGCGCGATATCCGTGAGAAAACGCGATGCGAGCAGTTGCTGAAACTGCGGATCCCGCGCGACGGAGCCCGAGGGGACCATGAACCAGAGCCAGCGAAAGACGCGCGCCTGACCTCGATCGACGGCGCGATCGAGTCGCTGGAGGCCGCCGAGGGCCGGCTGGTCGAAGTCGGAGTCGAGAGTCATCCGGTCGATCTTAGCGGAGCGCGCGGCCGGGCGAGCGAATCCCCTCAACCTCAGCTTCGCGCAGGCTCGCGTCCGAGTCTGACGAGATCTCGGCTACGGATCACCGGAACCGGACACCGAGGTGTTCCACTCTGTCGCCTGTTCCGAGCCTCGGACTATCGTACGAAGGCGACGAACGGAATTACCCCAGGATCGTTCCTACAACCGAGCCCAGCACCGATCCGGCGGAGTCCGGGACGACCGTGAGTGAACAAGCAGTCAACGCGCTCGTCGATCGCGCTCGGGAAGGCGACGCCGATGCGTTCGGCCTGCTCTACGACAGATTTCAGCCCGAGATCCTGCGCTATCTCACACACCAGATCCGCAACTCGGAGACGGCAGAAGATCTCGCTCAGCAAGTCTTTCTCAAGGCCTAGCAGGCGACCCCCCGCTAGGAACAACGCGGCACGCCCTTCAAGGCATGGCTCTATCGAATGGCTCGCAATCAGGTGATTGACCAGTACCGCAAGCAGCGGCCCACCACCGACCTCGAAGGCATCGACCCCGCGGTCGATGCAGAGGCGGAAGAGGCGGTGCTCGCGCAGGAGCGGAACGAGCGGCTGCGGGCCGCGATGGACCGTCTCTCGCCAGACCACCGCGAGGTGCTGGTGCAGCGGTTCCTGATGGAGAAGTCCGCCGCCGAAATCGGCGAGGCGATGGACCGCAAGGAAGTGACCGTGCGCGGGCTCCAGATGCGCGCACTGCGGGCGCTGCGCAAGGAGCTGGAAGCGATCGGGGCATGCCGTGAGCAACCTGCGCTTCGAAGACGCCCTCGACCGCTGCATCGCGGACATCCTGGCCGGCCGCCGCAGCGTCGCCGACTGTCTGGCCGAGTGGCCGCAGTTCCGCGACGAGCTGGCGCCGCTGCTTGAGGCGGCGACGGCGATGGACGCCGAGCCGCCGATCGCGGAGCGCCCGCCCAACCCGGCCCGCCGCGCCAAGTTGATGGCGACGATCCGCACGACGCCGCAACAGTTGCCGCGCCGCGGCCTGCTGCGTGTGCTGGGCCGCCTGACGATGCCCCGGCTTACGCTGGCTCCGGCAGTGCGCCACGCGGGCCTGGTCGCCTCGGCGGCGGCGGTGCTCGCGATCGCCGCGCTGGCGGCGACGCTGGTGCTCGGACGGGGCACTAGCACCGCATATGCATCGACCGTCACGGTCTTCGCGGGCTCGGTCGAGCAGCAGGTCGATGGCGGCTGGGTGGCCGTCCCGGACGGCGCCACGCTCAGCGAGGGCGCACGGCTGCGCACCGGCGACGACGGCAGCGCCGTCCTCACCTTCACCGACGGCAGCACCGTCGGCATCGAGGCCAACACCGAACTGCTGATCGAATTCGTCGTCTTCGGCGTCGCCCGCCAGATCAGCCTGCAGCAGTTCAGCGGCAGCCTCTGGAACGACGTCGTGCACGATGACCGCGCTGGCTCGTTCTACACCGTGCGCACCCCGGACACCGTGGTCAGCGCGCGTGGCACCCTCTTCAAGACGAGCGTCGTAGACGGCGAGACGGCGATCGATACCTTCGACGGGTTGGTCGAGGTTGAGGCCGGCGACGAGACTCCCTTCGTCACCCCGGGCGAGTTCGCGAGCGCACGCGCGCACCAGCAGGTGATCGCCGCTCAGGTTCGCGAGGACGCCTCGCAGCTCGCGCTCTCCGTCGCCGCCCCCTTCGCCGCCTCGCTGGTCGCGCCCGGTGGCAAGGCAACGGGTGGGCGGCAGGATGGCGTCGCCTTCAACCAGATCGCCGGTGCGGCGACCTCGCACCCCACGGACGGCGACCAGCAGCTCGAACTCTCCCGTCTCACCCCCGGCACCTACCGACTGCTGCTGAGCCGCACCGATGAGGGCGACGGCGAGGTCGTGCTCCAATTCGGCTCGAAACAGGTGACGCTCCCGGTCTCGGCCGGCGACAACGCCGTCACCCTTGAGCTGCGCGTGAGCTTCGACGCAGACAGCAAGCTACGCGTCGAGTCTGCCAACCAGCGCGCGATCGAGGCAAGCGAGGCGGAGCACGGTGGCGCACGCGCCGTCGGGCGAAGCCGCCGAGCGCCGGGCTACCCCGCCCGCGCGACGGCCCGCTCCGCCCGACGGCGGCGACGGCGGGCCGCGTCGCGGCGGGTCGCTGCAGAATCAGGCTCGCAACCGCCTCAAGGAGATGCTCGAGAACGACAGCCAGGGGCTCGGACAGCGGCCCAACGACGACGCGAAACAAGAGCTCCGAGGGCACCTCGATCAGCTCAACGAGCAGCAAGCCGATCGAGAGTAGGAGCGCGGACGCCGCGAAGACGATCGAGGCGGGAGCGACGAGAGTGACGAGGGCGATGAGGATGATGACCGCGGGCCGCAGCGCGGCGACCCCCCACCGGGTCGGCCCGGCGGCGGCGGCTCAGACGATGACCGCTCCGGCGGCGGCGACAGCTCTGGCGACGATGACGAAAGCAACGACCGCGCGCCGCAGCGCGGCGGCGGGCCCGGCCGCTCGCAGCGGCCACCTGCGCGCCCCTAATCGTCTCGTGCGGGGCGCGAGTGCTGGCTAGGTAGCCTCGCTGCTTCCGCCCGGCATCAGGCGCTCCAGCCCATCGCTGTCCACGGCGGAGAGCATTAGCCGACGTGCCGGGTAGTTGATCGTGATCCCCTCGGCGTTCAGCCGCGCATGGATGCGCTTCACGATCTGATGCGTGATCCGCCCGACCGCACGCCGCGACCGCGCTCGCACCTTCATCAGGAAGTCGATGTTCGAGTCACCGAAGCTCTGGTAGAGGAACACCGGCTCAGCGCCATCAACCGCCTCGTCCATGTCCCGGACGATCCCGCTCAGCACCTCAAGGCAGATCGCCTCCACACGCTTGAGGTCCTCCTCGTACGCCACGCCGCACACGACAGTGGCATCGACCGCTGCGCCGGCGGCATCAAAGTTCGTGACGGTCGACTCGGCCAGCGTCGAGTTGGGGATCATGATGATGTTGTTCGAGAACGTGCGGATGCGCGTCGCGCGGAACCCGATGTCCTCCACCCAGCCGGACGGGCCACCTTCGATCTCGATGAAGTCGTCGACGCGCACCGAGCCGTCCGAGAGCATGTACGAACTGGCGAAGACGTTGCTCAGCAGTGGCTGCAGGGCGAGCGCGACGGCGATACCACCGATGCCCAGGCCCGCGAGCAACGGGCTGATCGAGATGCCGAGCTGGTCGAGGATCACCAGCCCGCCGACGAGCAGGATCACGAAATTCAGCACGCGCCGGATCATCGGCAGCGACTTCTCGTCCCAGTCGGATTCGGTGCGCTGCGCGATCGTTGCGCCGTACCAGCTCAGCAACGCTGCGAGCAGGCGCTGCGCCAGCAGTACCGCTAGCAGCAACGAAAGCGCGACCCATGTGTTCTCGATCGTCGACCGGTGCGCGTCGAGCATCGAGAGCGTGCGCAGTGCGATGAACGTGCCTTCAACGACGATGAACGCCAGCAGCGGGAACCGCACCGCCCCGATCACATCGTCATCAAGCTGCGTCTCGCTCGCTCGCGTGTAGCGGTGCACCACCCGCCGCAGGATCGCCGCGGCGACACGCGCGAGGATGATGCCGCCGAGGAAGATCGCGGCGGCGATGCCCAGCTCGATCGCCTCCGCCTCGGAAATCTCAAACGTCGACAGGTCCATACGGGCTCCCGGTCAGTGGCTGCGGCTGAATCGTACTTGAGCGAGCAGCGACGGTCAGCGTCTGACGGTATACTCACTCACGATGTTCAGGACGATCGGACACACCTTCGAGCTCATGAAGATGAGCTGGCGAGTCTTCATGAAAGACCGCGAACTGATCTTCTTCCCGCTGATGTCCGCTGTGGTGATGCTCGCGACGGTCGGCATCTTTGCGGCGATCGCACTCTCGACCGGCACGCTCGACCGTTACGACGCGGTGCACGGCGAAGTTCCGGGCGCCGCCGTGAACGCCGGGGACATCATCCTTGGCGTCACGCTCTTCTTCCTCACGACCTCCATCGGCATCTTCTTCAACGCCGCCCTGATCTCGGCTGCGCTCGAGCGACTGCGAGGGGGCGACCCGAACGTCCGCTCCGGCCTGGCCCACGCGCTACTCCACATCCACGCGATCATCGGCTGGGCGATAATCGCCACGACCGTCGGCCTGATCCTGCAACTGCTGCGCAACATGGCGAAGCACAACTTCCTGGGACAGATCGCCGTCTCGATGGTCGGTGGCGTCTGGGCCTACGTCACCTTCTTCGTCGTGCCCGTGCTGGTCGCCGAGGGGATCGGTCCGATCGAGGCGATCAAACGCTCGAAGGCGATGTTTACGCGCACATGGGGCAACCAGTTCGCCGCCTCATTCGGCTTCGGCATCGTCTACCTGCTCGCCGTGGTGGGGGCCTTCCTGCCCTCCGCCGCGCTGTTCTTCATCCACCCGATCCTCGGCATCGCGGGCGGCGCGTTCTTCTTCGCGATCGCGCTCGGCTCCGTGGCGGCGATGGAGGGCATCTTCAAGGCCGCGCTCTATCAGTACGCCGCCGGCGAGACCCCGGCCGAGTTCGATACGGCGACACTCTCCAGCGCATACCGCGCCCTCTAACCCCCTCGGAGCTGCACTACTCGTCGGGCGGGGAGTCGGCCGAAATCACCTCGATCGATCCGTTTGTCGTGCTCAGTTGTAGCGAGCCGTCGCCGCTGGCGATGCGCCCGCGTAGCTCTGTCGGCGTGCGCTCCAGATCGAGGATCGCGTAGCGCGAGCTGATGCCGCCGTTGGTCGTGGCCGCATCGATCGTGAAGGAGGCGTCACCCACGACTCGAACGACGATAGGCGCGTTCGTCGTCGTCAGCTCGTTCGCCCCACCTCGCTCGATCGTCCCCGTGTAGTCGATCGGAGCATCGCTCGTTGTGATCGCGACGAGCCCACCCGAGTGGCCGCCCACATCGACGGCTGCACTGCTAGTGACGACGTCCAGCGACCCGCGCTGGCCGCTGACCGAGACGCTGGCGTCGCTGTTGCGGACGCGCAGGCTGCCGTCGCCCCCCTGCACCACCACCGCCGCGCCCGATGTCTCGATCGAGCCGGACGCGAAGTCTCCGGCCTCTACCGTCACGCTGGCGGCCGACGCCACAACCTCGTAGCTCGACCCCGAGGGCACACGCACGCGAACCTCTGCGGCGCCCGACCTCACCAGCGCCCGCAACGAGCGTTCGCGCAGCAGTTCGATGTACACAGTCCGGCCGTCGAAGGTCGCGTTGTAGCTGTAGCGATCCGGGTCGATGCTCCCGGTGACGATCACCGCACCCTCGACGGACGGCGCGAGCGTGACCGTGGCCTCGCCCGCCACGATCACCGCGCTGATCGGCCCATCGACAGCGAAGCGGCTGTCGATCGAGACGCGACTGCTGTCACCGCACGCGCCCAGCAGCACGATCGACGCCAGCGCGACGAGCAGCACACGTACGGGCACGATTACCTACCCGCCGGGTGCCAGCAGGGCACGCAGTTGCCAGCGCGTGCCGCCGATCTCGCGTCGGACGAACGCTCGCTGTGCCAGCGCGGTCAGCACGACGAACGCGGCCAGCAGCATGACGACGTGCCACGGATCCGGCCCCTGCGTCAGCACCACGTTCGAGTCCGCGTAGTAGAACGGGCTCAGGTAGTGCAGCGGCTCAAGAGAGTCGTTGAGGTTCGAGATCGAGTTGAGCAGGAAGACGACGACCGTCTCCGCGGCAACGATGCCGCCCGCCGCTGCGCGTGACGGAGCGAGCGCCGCGACGAGCAATCCGAGGCCGGCGCACGCGAGCATCAGAGGGACAAGGTTGATCATCGCCCCGGCGAGCGAGAGCGTCGGAACGTCACCAAGATCGATGAACAGCGCTGGGACGGCGAAGCCGACAGCGCCGACCACGCTGATCACCAACGCGCCGACCACCAGGCCCGCGACGCGCTCGATGAAGAGCCGCGTCCGCGACAGCGGCTGGCTGAGCAGCAGCTCAAGCGTGCCTCGCTGCTCGTCGCCCGCGAAGAGGCCGGTCGAGGCGACGACGGCGTAGATCGCCGTGATCAGCGGGACCAGGCTCATCAACTCCGTCGTCAGGAACGTACGCGGGTCGGAGAAGTCGGCCGTCTCCTGACCGAAGAATGCCGTGTACCCCTCCGGAAGCTCCAGCTCCGCGAGCGTGTCCTCGAAGACTGGATAGAGCAGCACCATGAGCGCGGCGTAGAGGCCGATCCCGACGCCATACGCGGCGATCTGCACCCGCAGGCTATAGAGCGTGTGGCGTAGCAGAGGCATCGCTCAGCTCCCTCCGCCCGCTGCGGTTTCCGGCTGATAGTAGGAGAGGAACAGCTCCTCGAGACTGACCTCGTGCGTCTCCAGCCGTGCGACGGTGTAGTTGGCGAGACACTTCACCAGCGCGTCCGCACCGTCTGTTGTCTCCAGCACCACCTCCGAGGCCGTCGCAGAGATCACCGTGACCCCCTCGATCGCAGCGAGCACCGCGCCTGCGGGCGCGCGCGCCGCAAAGGTCACCGTGTAGCGCTGCGGCGCCAGCCGTCGCTCCTCGCGCGGCTCCAGCACGTCGATCAGCCGCCCGTCCCGCAACATCGCGACGCGGTCGCAGACCTGCTCTACCTCCGAGAGCACATGCGAGGAGAAGAAGACCGTCCGGCCGTCGGCCGCGATCTCCTTCAGCAGCAGCTCGACTTCCTCGCGTACCAGCGGGTCGAGCCCGGTGGTCGGCTCGTCGAGGACGACGAGTTCCGGCTTGCTCATCAGCGCGAGCACGACACCGACCTTCTGGCGATTGCCGCGCGAGAGCGTGCCGATGCGACGGGTCGGATCGAGCTGCAATCGGTCGCAGAGTGAGTCCCGAAACACGCGGCTCGTCAGGGGATCACCCGCAGAGTCGCTGCGCAGCGCAGACATGAACTCCAGGAACCGCTCCCCGGTCATGTGGTCGTACATCTGCGGATCGTCGGGCAGGTAGCCGACGCGCCGGCGTACCTCGACCGACTCGCTCTGAGTATCGAAGCCCAGCACCTCGGCATGCCCCGACGTGGGACGGATCAGGTCGAGCATGATGCGCAGCGCCGTTGTCTTGCCCGCGCCATTCGGACCGAGGAAGCCGAACACCTGCCCCGGCTCGACGCTGATGTCCAGCCCATCGAGCGCGCGCACGTCGCCGTAGTCCTTCGTCAACTGCGTCAGGCGAATCGCCGGCATCACCTGCTCGCTAACCGTCTGAGGCGCGAGCGAGCGCCGCCTCGAACTCCTCCGGCGTATTCACGTTCTCGAACGAGCGCCCGTCCGGATCGGCCGCCGTCCACTGCTCTGGCGGGACGCGATCGGCGTCCAGCTCGCGGCCCACCGCCATGATCTTACGATCGCCCGCCGCAATCTGCGCATCGATCACCTCCAGCGCATCGCGGCGGAACGCACTGCACAGCGGCTGCGGACGATCGAGGTGCATCGGCACGACGAAGCGACGCCCTGCGCTCGCTCGGTCGACGAGCATGCGTAGCAACTGCGGCCGCAGGAACGGCATGTCGCACGCAGCCACAAGCGCGACCTCGCACTCGCTCGCTCGCAGCCCCTCGGCAATGCCGATCAGCGGGCCTTGGTCGTCGAGCGAATCCTCGACGACGATGAGCGGCGATTGCGAGTTCAGCGCCGGCAGCTGCTGCCCTTCAGCGCGTACGACGACGATCTCCGTCGCCACCTGCGAGAGCGCGTCCACCGTGCGCTGGAGCAGGGTGCGCCCATCGAACACCAGCGACGCCTTGTCGCTGCCCATGCGGGTCGACCGTCCACCGGCGAGCACGATGCCCGCGATCTGCTGCCCGTCACCAGTCACGATGCCTCCGCGGTCGCCTCCCTCGTTGCGCGGGAGGCTTCCTGCTTGTGATCATATCGAGAATGAAACTCTGGGACGCGCTCGACCTCGATGCCACAGGTCCCCCTGCGGTCGTGACCATCGTCGGTGGTGGTGGCAAGACGTCGCTGCTCTACCGGCTGGGACGCGAGGCCGGGCAGCGAGGCGTCCGCGCTGTGCTCTCCGGGACGGCCCGTTTCACGCCCGCCCCCCGCAGCCAGATGCCGCCGGTCGTGCAGCTCAACGAGTCGGAGCTGGTCGCGGCAGTCGAGCGGGCGCTCGCCGTCGAACCGGTGGTCGTCGCCTCGACGCGACGCGAGGCTAGGGGGCGGCTCGGGCGCATCTCGACCGCGACCGCCGATGCCTGCGCGGCGATCGAAGGGCTGGGCCTGCTCGCGCTGGAAGCGGACGGTAGCAAGATGTTGCCGTTCAAGGCGCCTGATCAACACGAACCGGCGATCCCCTCCAGCGCCACCCACCTCATCGCCGTCGTCGGTGCGGACGCGATCGATGCGCCGCTCGACGCCGAGCACGTGCACCGCCCGGAGCAGATCCGCGCGCTCGTCGGTGGCAGCGAGGCGATCTGCACCGTCGAGGTGATCGCCCGCGTGCTCGCCAGCGAGCAGGGTGGGCGCAAGGGCGTGGGCGACCTGCCGTATTGCGTGCTGATCAACAAGGCCGACCTCGCACCAGCACCCGCCGCCGACCTCGCCGCCGCGCTTCGCGACCTCGGAGTGCCGCGCGTGGTGGTCGCATCGCTGCGGGAGGGGGTCAGTCCGGTGCGCGAGGTGCTGAGCTGACGGTCGACTGTATCTTCCGACTGAATTTTCGCGCACTGAAGGGCGCCGACTGCCCCGCTACGCTGGAAGCGCAGTCCCCCCTAGAAACCAATCTCGGAGGCACAGATGCCAGCGTTGAGCGAGTTCCGCGCAGCGAAAGATGACTTCTTCCGCACGGACCAGCAATCCCCCCTGCAACCTCAGCAGCAGTCGCAGTTCGACGGACTCAACTACCACGGCGAGAACGAGTCACTCAGCCTCGGCCTCGAGCTCGCGCCCTTCGACGTCAGGCGGCGATCGAGATGCAGACCAGCACCGGTGATGTCGCCTCGTACATCCGCTGGGCGCGCATCAGCTTCGCGGTCGATGGCGAGACCGCCGAATTGACGGTCTTCAAAGACGCGCAGTCCGGGTCACTCTTTCTGCCCTTCCAGGACGCGAACGCGGGTGGTGAGACGTACGAGGCTGGCCGCTACCTCGACGTGGAGCAGCACGATGGCCGCCTGCACGTCGACTTCAACTACGCCTACAACCCGTACTGCGCCTACAACGAGATGTGGTCGTGCCCGATCCCTCCGGCCGAGAACCGGCTGGCGGTGGCGGTCCGAGCGAGCGAACGCAGCTTCGACGACGAGCACTAGCGAGGTTCGCGCGCTCCTCGACGCGGCATCGCCTACGATCGGCACATGACCACCGATCGATTCGATAGCACCGCTGCCGACTACGCACGCTACCGCCCGCACTACCCGCAGGCTGTGTACGACACCCTCGCTGCCGCATTCGCGCTCGGTGGCAGCGGGCGCCTGCTGGACGTCAGCTGCGGCCCCGGCGAAGTCGCAATCGCGCTGCACGACCGCTTCGACGGAGTGGTCGGCATCGACGTCAGCGCGGAGGTGATCGTCGAGGCGCAGCGGCAGGCTGAAGGCTCCGGCGTCGATGCGATCGAGTGGCGTGCGATGCCAGCCGAGGAGATCGGCGAGGCGGTGGGGGACTTCCGGCTTGTCGTGACCAGCGACGCCCTGCACTGGATGGACCCGGATGGCGTCCTCGCACGGTGCTACCAGCGCGTGACGCCCGGTGGCCGCATTGCACACCTGACTCACGGCCGGTCGATCGTCCACTGCCACGGCTGAGCGGTGGCAGTGGACGATCGAGGAGACGATCAAGACGTGGCTCGGCCCTCGTCACCGCGCCGGCACGGGCTACTAGGAACAACCCGTACGAAACGAGGAGGAGATGCTGGTCGATGCCGGCTTCACCGACACGCGGTCGGGTTCGCTCACGTTCGCGCTCGACTGGGACGTGGATCACGTCCTCGGCTACCTGTCCTCGACCTCGTACGCGGGCCGTCAGACGCTCGGCGCCGATCACGAAGGCTTCGAGTCCGATCTCCGCGAGCGGCTGATGCGAGCCGAGCCCTCCGGCCGGTTCGCGGCCACGATGGAAGCCGAGTGGCTGCTCGGCGGGAAGCGCTGACGGGCGTCCGAACGCTTCCCGCTGACATCGCCCGCGAGGCGGGTGGTACGGTGCGGCCTCCGGGGTGATCGAACCCTCGAGAGGGGACGACCGTGACCGTCTACCTGGTGCTGCTGTTCGTGCTGCTGGTGCTCTCCGCGTTCTTTTCCAGCTCTGAAACAGCGTTCCTTTCGCTGGAGCGCGTGCAGCTTGAACACTACGTCCGGGAGCGCCGCGCAGGCGCAGCCAGGGTGTCGGCGATGCTTGACCGTCCGGGCCGTCTGCTCTCGGCAATTCTGATGGGCAACAACCTCGTCAACACGGGCGCTGCGGCCGTCGGCACGGTGATCGCGACAGAGCTCGTGTCGCAGGGGCAGGCCGCGCTGGCCGCCACGGTGGTGATCACGATTCTGCTCGTGATCTTCGGCGAGATCGGGCCGAAGACGATTGCCCTGCAGCACAACTGGGCGCTGACGCGCGCCTACGCCGCGCCGCTGATGTTCTGGGCGCGCGCGATGCGGCCGGTCGTCGCTGCGCTGGACCTCATCGGCCGGTTGATGGTCGGCGCCGTGGGGACCGGCACGGCCTCCGGCCGCGCGCTGAGCCCGGGCGAGCTGCGCACCGCGATCGCGCTCGGCGCGGAGAGCGGCACGCTCGATGAGGGCGAGTCGGACATGCTGCTCGGGGCGCTCACGCTCCAGGAGCGCCCCGTCCGCCGCATCATGGTGCACCGCGTGACAATGGTGACGGCCGAGGCGAAGGAGACGCTACGCGAGGTTTCCGCACGTATGGCCGAGCACGGTTTCCTGCGGCTTCCCGTCTACTCCGGCGAGCCGGACCAGATCGTTGGCTACGTCCACGTCAGCGACCTCAACGCCGTCAGCGAGAACTCAGACCGCGACAAGCCGGTGCGCATGGTGATGCGTGAGGCGGTGTTCGAATCCGAACTGACCTCGATCGCTCGCGTGCTCGAACTGATGCGCAGCAGCGGCGCGCACATGATCATCCTCGTCGATGAATTCGGCGCGACCGCCGGCCTCGTCACGCTGGAGGACATCCTGGAGGAGTTGGTCGGCGAGATCGCCAGCGAGAGCGGCGGCGAGCCCGGTGCGCCGGACATCCACATCGGCGACTTCCGCGTCGTCGAGGGGGTGCGCGGCCTCGCCGACCTCGGCGATGAACTAGGCACGGACCTCACACATACGGACGCGGAGACCGTCGGCGGCCTTGTGCTCACGCACCTGCGGCACTTCCCGCAACCCGGCGAGGCGATCGAGTACGGCGGCTACCGCTTCACGGTCAACGACGCCGACGACCGCCGCGTCACGCTGGTCGCCGTCGAGCAGCTCGCAGCACCACCCGAACCGACCGACGGCGACGGCGAGTGACTGCGACGAACGACGACGTGGAAGACGACTTCTACTGCCGCGAGGCAGTGAGCGGCCGCACGCCGGTGAAGGTGGTCGAGGAGACGGAGCATGTGCGCGCGTTCCACCACACACGCCCCCACTACCTGGTACACGTCGTCGTCGTGCCGAAACAGCACATCGTCTCGCTGTTGGAACTCGATGCTGGCGGCCAACTCGCGCCGGGCTCTGGGGCGTCGTCCAGCGCGTCGCCGCACAGATGACCGATGACCATGGTGGCTGCCACGTCGTCACCAATGTTGGTCGCTACCAGGAGTCGAAACACCTGCACATCCACCTCGGCTTCGGCCAGCCGGAGTAGTGATGACGACGACCAGCGATGGTGCCATCGATGCGGTGATCTTCGACTGGGGCGGCACGCTCTCGGAACACGCCATCGTCGAGATGGAAGACATGTGGCGGCTCGCCGCCCGGCACCTCGCGCCGGAGAATCCGGACGAGATGACCGCGAAACTGATCGCCGTCGAAGAGGCGCACTGGGCGCGCTGCGCCACCGACCAGCGCGCCGGCACGCTGGCTGAGTTGCTCGCCGAGGCCGCCGCCGGGGTCGGCGCGGACGTCGCCGAGGCGGTGCTGGAGGAGGCCGTCGTGCGCTACCTCGATGCCTGGACGCCGCACATCGTCCACGACCCGGAGGCGGCGGCGGCGCTGGGCGCGCTGCGGGAGCGCGGACTACGCATCGGGCTGCTCTCGAACACCCACTGGCCGCGCACGTTTCACGAGCACTTCCTCGAACGCGACGGCCTGGCTGAGCTGATCGACGCCCGCCTCTACACCAGCGAGATGCAGTACATGAAGCCGCACCCGGACGCCTTCCGGAAGGCGCTCGACGCCCTCCGTGTCGACGACCCCTCGCGGGCGGTCTTCGTCGGCGATCGGCCGTTCGACGACATCTACGGCGCTCAGCAAGCCGGCATGCGAGCCGTACTGCGCCCAAACAGCAACGTGCCCGCCCACGACGTCACACCCGACGCCGAAATCACGAACCTCAGCGAGCTGGCGGCCCTCGTCGACGGCTGGAGCTGACCGCTTCGCACGCTCGGGGGTGGCACTGGGGCCGTTGGGCCGCTAGGGTTTGCGCCGGAACCCCACTGGAGGCGCTCGATGGCGACTGAATCCCAACACCCACTGCTCGTGACCACCGGCTGGCTCGCCGAACAGGGCGATGACTTCGACTTCGTGCTGATCGACTGCGGAGATCCCGTGGCCTACCGCCGCGCCCACATCCCCGGGGCGGTGAGCATCTCGCACGACCCCTACCTCAAGGGCAACCGCTCGAAGCTGGTGATGGACGCCGACGAGTTCGAGCCGCTGGTGCGCGGGCTGGGCGTCTCCAACGACACCGCGGTCGTGCTCTACGACGACAACGCCTCGCTGCACGCCGCGCGCGTCTGGTGGGTCTTCGAGCGTCTGGGGCACACGAACGTGCGCGTGGTCGATGGCGGCTTCAACGCGTGGCTGCACGAGGAGCGGCCGATCACCTCGCGCGCGCCGCGTCCGACTCCCGGCAACTTCACGGCGACGATCCACGAGGGCCACACTTGCACGATCGATGACCTGCGCGCGATCGTCGATGGCGGCGGCGCCGCGCAGATCTGGGACACCCGCACCGACGGCGAGCGGGATGGCAGCAACAGCCGCGGGAACAAGCGCACGGGATATGTCCCCGGCTCGATCCACCTCGAGTGGACCAACCTCTTCGACGGCCCGCCCTCGCGGCGTTTCAAGCCGCTGGACGACATTCGCAAGATCCTCGTCGATGCCGGCCTCAACCCGAAGGCAGAGACGGTCAGTTACTGACAGGGCGGTATTCGCGCGGCAGTTGCCGCGTTCGTCCTGCGCATGCTCGGCAACGACCAGGCGCGCAACTACGACGGTTCAATGGGCGAGTGGGCCAACGAGGAAGACACTGCGCTGACGCTCGACTGACGACTACCCACGGCCGCAGTCAACGACTACCTGAGTCGTAAGCCAGCACACTGCGATCGCAGTGCGCCTGACCGATGCTCTAGACAACGATCCTCCCACCTCAAACTCACCATGCTTTGCGTGGGGGTGATACTGGTGGCGTCCGTGCCGCTCAGGCGCGGTGCGAAGGAGATGAGGGTCGCGATGGTAGACATCCCGGACGGGAATCGAATGGTAGACCAGGCGATGGCACTGAAACTCGCAACTCCCTCCCTCGAAACGGGCGGCACACGCCCCCCGGCCGAGACCGCACCCGCGCTGCCCGCCAGCAACGGACGCGAGGTGCCCGCGCAGACGATGTCCCCGTCTGAGGGCACGAACTGGTTCTTCCTGGAAGCTGCCGAGAAGCTGAACATCAACAGCGAGGTCATAGATCTCTTGGAGAAGCCGTGGCGCGAGTTGCATGTGGAGATCCCGCTGCACACGGACGATGGCCATCTGAAGGTCTACTCCGGGTTCCGCGTCCAGCACAGCGGCGCGCGCGGCCCGTACAAGGGCGGCATCCGTTTCCATCCGCAGGCAAACCTTGACGAGGTGCGCGCGCTGGCGGCTCTGATGACGTGGAAGACCGCGATCGTCGATATCCCGTTCGGGGGCGCAAAGGGTGGCGTCCAGATCGACCCGCGCAACGTCTCGTCCACGGAGCTGCAGCAGGTCGCGCGCGGCTACATCGATAACATCTCGCACCTGCTCGGCGTCTACCGTGATGTCGCCGCCCCGGACATGGGCACGAACGAGCAGACGATGGCGTGGATGGCGGACGCCTTCGGGCGCACCCACGGCTACTCGCCGGGCATCGTCACCGGGAAGCCAATCGCAATGGGCGGGTCATACGGTCGTACTGAAGCGACCGGCCGCGGCGTCGCATTCGTCGTGCGCGACACGCTGGAGACGATGGATCGCGACCCCGCGAAGACACGCGTGGCGATCCAGGGCTTCGGTAATGTCGGCTCGTACACCGCGAAGTTCCTCACGGAACTCGGCTGTCCCGTGATCGCAGTCTCAGATATCTACGGCGGCATCTTCAACGCGGACGGGCTCGACATCGAAGGCGTGATCGGCCACGTCGCAGCGACCGGCAGCGTCGTCGGCATGCCGAACACCGAACCGCTGCAAGCGGACGAGGTGCTGAGCGCCGACGGTCAGCTGATCTCCACCGGACTGCTGGGCGTCGACTGCGACGTGCTGATCCCCGCCGCTCTGGGCGAGGTGATCAACGCCGCCAACTGGGAGACGATCAAGGCCTCAATCATCGTGGAGGGTGCGAACCACCCGGTTACGGCCTTCGCCGACCACCATCTCAGCAAGAGAGGCACGGTGATCGTGCCGGACATCGTCGCCAACGCCGGCGGCGTGCTCGTCTCGTACTTCGAGTGGACGCAGAACATCCAGCAGCACCGCTGGAATCTCGACCAGGTGAACAGCGAGCTGGAGCGCATGATCTGTGGTGCGTACACAGATGTCCGCAAGGTCGCTCACGATGAGGGCGTCTCCGTCCGCACCGCCGGCTTCATGGTCGGCGTGCAGCGGGTCGTCGAGGCGCTGGAGCTGCGCGGGTTCGTGCCCGACGGTGGCGCCTACAACGGGGCCGAGTAGTGCGCCCACCGTTCGCTCCCGGCCCCGCTAGCTCCCGGCCGCCACCCCGCCCGTCCGCGCCTCCATGATCGCGCGCCGCCGCCCCTCGGCACCGTGCGAGACGGCGATCATCGAGGCGGCCATACCAACGCCGACGACCGCCAGCATGAGAAACATCGGCTCCGTGCCTGAGCGGTCCGCGACGATGCCCGCCGCGGAGCCAGCGAACGAGCCGAGGCCGAACGTCGCGAAGAAGGAGAAGCCGAAGGCACGGCCGGCGGCACCTTCCGGCGCGTAATCGGCTATCAGCCCGTTCAGAATTGGTTGCTGCGAGAAGTTCGTCGCGACAAACCCCACCGCAGCGAAGATCAGCACGAATCCGCTCGATGAGGCCATCAGCACCAGCATCAACGGGTTCATCAGTACGATCGGCAGCGCGGCGCGTTCCACCGGGATGCGGTCACTGAGCGCTCCACCGAACGCCTGCCCCGGGATCGCAGACAACAGCACGATCGTCAGGACCGCGCCCGCGATGCCTTCCGGCGACCAGCCGAAGAACGAGAGTCCCAGGTTCTCTTCGAGGTGCGCAGCGAAGAAGGTCAATGTCCCTCGATAGATGAAGCCAAAGCAGACAGACGCGAGGAAGATCAGCAGCATTGGCGTCGTCAGCCAGCCGCGCTGCACCGGTGGTGCGGTACGCGGCATGCCATTCGCGCCGTCGCGCGACCCTCCGCCGCTCTCCGCCATCGCTCGCGCCGCTTCCTCGCCGGTGGGCGCGATGCGCCAGACTATCAACCCCACGACCAGCGCCATCACGACGAGCGCGAGGTAGGAGGCCCGCCAACCGGCGAGGATCGCGATGCCAATACCGACGGCCGGTGCCAGCGCGACCCCGGTGTTGCCCGCAATGCCGTGCACGGCATACGCCAGCCCTCGCCGCTCGCGCACGGTGGAGACCAGCGCAACGCCCGCCGGGTGGTAGAGACCGATCGCCGCGCCCAGCAGCGCCAGCGAGACCGCCAACACCGGCAGCGTGGGCGAGAGTGCCACCATCGCGGCGAAGACCGCTGCCGCCACCATGCAGCCTGACATCACCGCGCTCGGGCCAAAGCGGTCGCTCAGGTAGCCGGAAGGCAGCGCCGCCGCCCCAAAGGTGAAGGTGCCGACGTTCGTGACAACGCCGAGCACGGCCAGGTCGGCGCCAAACTCGATGCCGATGCGCAGCAGCAGCGCCGCGAAGGTCAGCTCCAGGCCATGCGTCGTCGCGTGCGCCAGCGAGGCCGAGAGAATCACCCGACGCTCCATGTCCGACCCTCCCTGGTGCCCGTGCCGAACCGCAGGTCAGGCTAGCACCGCGACGCGCGGGGAGCCTCAATCAGGCCGCCCGCTCAAACTACCGGCTTAGGCGTCAGAGACCGTTGCGCCGGTCGGTCGCTCACCGCTCGGAGCTTCCAGTCCCGCGAAGATCGTGCTCGGCGCGCGCTCGAAGAGGTCGTCGATGTCCCACGGCCCGTCGTTGAACATCTGCCGCTCCATCGTGATCTCGCTGTACAGCGTGATCTGGTAGCCGCTGGCCCCGACCACGCGACCGGAGACGTTCGCCGCCTCGTCCGAGCAGAGGTAGACGACGACCGGCGCGACGTTCTCCGGGTCACGCTCGCCGCCGCTGTCGGACTCGCTCGGCGCGTCGCCGGCGCGGGTCGCATCGGCGCTCGTCAGGCCGCGGTCGGTCATGCGCGTCGATGCCCCGGGCGCGATCGCGTTCGAGGTGACGCCGTAGCGAGCGAGTGCGTTGGCGCAGGACTTCGTGAAGCCGATCAGCCCTGCCTTCGCCGCCGCGTAGTTCGGCTGGCCCGCTGAACCATTGATGCCGGCGGTCGAGCTGAAGTTGATCAGCCGCCCGCCCGCCCGCGTCTGCCGCCAGTGGATCGAGGCGAAGTGCGTCGTGTTGTACGTGCCCTTGAGGTGCACGCGGATCACGTCGTCCCACTCCTGCTCCGTCATGTTGAAAATCATGCGCTCACGCAGGATTCCCGCGACGTTCACGAGAATGTCGAGCTTGCCGTAGGAGTCGATCGCCTGCCGCACCAGGCCTTCGGCCTGTCGGTGGTCGGAGATGTCGGCGCCGTTCGATTCCGCTACGCCGCCCGCCGCTCGAATCTCCTCGACGACATCGTCCGAAGGCCCGGCGTCGCCGCCCTGTCCGTCGACCGAGCCGCCGAGGTCGTTGACCACGACCGACGCGCCTTCAGCCGCCAGCGCCATCGCGACGCCTCGGCCGATGCCGCGCCCCGCGCCCGTCACGATCGCCGACTTACCTTCGAGGTGGTTGCCCATGTGATTCCCCCATCTGCGCCGCGCAGCTTAGCGGACGCACACAAAGCGAGGGGCATCTCGCGATGCCCCTCGAATGTTCTTGTCGCGGAGAGTAGAGCCTAGAGGCCTTGCTCCTTCACGACTTCCTCGTCATAGAGCACGTTGCCGGTGAACTGCTGCGGCTCGTGCCCGCAGATCCAGACGGCCGCCTTGCCCATCGCGTCGGCAGTCTCGAAGTCCAGGTTCGGATTGTCCGGGTCGTTGCCTGCGTAGAGATTGCCCGGCGTGGAGATGCGACCCTGAGGCGAGAGCACGTTCACCGCGATGTTGTCGTCCTGCAGCATCCACGCCTGCCCTTGCGAGAAGCGTTCAATCGCAGCCTTCTCGGCCCCGTAGAAGATGTCGCCACCCGGCCGCTTCGAGGTGTCGTACGGCCCCGGGCCGGGGAAGATCGCCCCGCGTGACGAGATGTTGATGATGTGCCCGCCGTTGCCCGCCTTCATGTGCGGCAGCGCGTCGCGCATCGCCAGGATCACGCCCATCAGGTTGATGTCGAAGCTCAGGTTGATGTGCCTCGGCTGCACCGTCTCCAGCTCGCCCGGCACGAAGATCGCGGCGTTGTTGATCAGGATGTCGATCGTGCCCCACTCATCAACGACGGCCTGCACGGCGGCGGTGATGCTCTCCGCATCGCGCAGGTTGAGCAGGATCGCCAGCGCCTCGCCGCCGTCGTCTTTGATCTCCTGCGTGACGGTGTGAATCGTCCCCGGCAGCCGCCGGTCCTTCACTTCTTCCGTGCGTGCGGCGACGCCGACCTTCGCGCCAGCTCGTCCGAGGTACCTCGCCATGTCTGCGCCGATGCCGCGGCTCGCGCCCGCGACCAGTGCTACTTTGCCTTCGAGTGACATCTCGCCACCCCCCTGCCTGTCTTTCCGCCCGCGTCGCAGGCCCTGTGGTTACGCGAGGGGACTATCCTCCGCCCGCCCGCCGAGGCGCAAGGCCCCATAGGGGCCTGCACGGCTGGAACGGATTGGAGCCGGAGCTCAGGCTCCCGCAGGGGCTGCCATCGGACGCAGCGGCTGCGCCTCGAGGTTGAGCAGCCACGCCTTGCGGTGGAGCCCGCCGCCGTAGCCGGTGAGCGAGCCGTTCGCGCCGATGATGCGGTGGCACGGGGCGATGATGCTGATCGGGTTCTGGCCATTGGCGGCCCCGACCGACCGCGAGGCCGTAGGTTTCTCGACCGCCTCGGCGATCTCGCCGTAGGAGGCTGTCTCGCCGTACGGCACGTCGTGCAGCGCGCTCCAGACACGAAGCTGGAACTCGGTGCCGACCGGCGCAAGCGCCAGGTCAAACTCGGTACGGTCGCCCGCAAGGTACTCGACGAGCTGCGAGGTCGCGAAGTCCGCCGCCTCGCTGTCCCGTTCGGCGGGTTCGCCGGACTCACGCTCCAGCAGTGCCACGCGACCGGCCTCACCGCGCGCCTCACGGTCATCGTCGATGAAGTCGACGCGGTGGATGCCGCGCGCCGAGCCGCCGACGAAGAGCCGGCCGATCGGCGTCTCGATGATGTCGTAGTAGCTCACGATCGGCTCCTGTCGCGGGGAGGTCGCAAGCGTACGCGAAAGCGAGCTCGCGAACGCTCCGACTCGCGACACGGCGACAAACGCGGCGACGCCGGGTCGGCTTGACACTTCCGATTGGTGAGGTGAATGCTGCCGCCCATGACATCTGAACAGTTCACAGCCATCCATGCCGACGCCGGTGACCCCGCCGGATTCGTAATCGAACGCAAGCTGATCGAGGGTGCCGGCGCAGGCTTCGAGCTCACTCGCTCCTCCAGCGAGGGCGAGCTGATCGAGAATCTGAAGGGCGCAGACGTGGTGCTGGTTACCGCAGCACCGATCACGCGCAGCGTCGTGGAGTCGTTGCCGCGGCTGAAGATGCTGATCCGATACGGCGTCGGCCTCGACTCGCTCGATGTCCCCGCAGCGACCGACAACGGCGTCGTGATCGCGCACTACCCCGACTTCTGTCAGCCGGAGGTCGCGAACCACGCGACGATGCTGCTGCTGGCCTGCGCGAAGAAGCTCACTGCGATCGACCGCGCCGTCCGCGACGGCCGCTACCGCCCCGGCCCGCTCTCGCCGATGGGCGCGATCCACAACGAAACGCTCGGCCTCGTCGCCTTCGGCAACATCGCGCAGGCATTCGTGCCGCGCGCCCGCGCGCTCGGGCTCGACATCATCTCGTTCGACCCCTTCGCCTCGGACGAGGTATTCGAGCAGTTCGAGGTCGAGCGCGTCGCCACCCTCGATGACCTGCTCGCGCGTTCCGATTACGTCTCGCTGCACACGCCGCTGACGTCGGACACGCACCACATGATGAGCACCGACCAGTTCAAACGCATGAAGTCCTCCGCCTACCTGATCAACACCTCGCGCGGCCCGACGGTCGACGAGGAGGCGCTGATCGCAGCGCTGAAGAACGGTGAGATCGCGGGCGCGGGCCTCGATGTCTTCGAGCACGAGCCGCTGACCGCGGATTCACCGCTGGTGGAGATGGACAACGTCGTGCTGACGCCCCACTCCGCCTCGTTCTCCGACTGGGCGTTCGACACCATGAAGCAGCGCGTCGGGAAGACGGTGATCGAGCTGATGAGCGGGCGATGGCCGGACGCGGTGGCGACCGTCGCCAACCCCGAGCTGACGCCTCGAGCAGAGCTGCCGGCGCGCAGCTAGCCAAGAGCAGCCAGGCAACAGCAGAGACAACCAGGGCACTAAGCCCAACGGCGAGGAGCGACCAATGCGACCGAATCACGTACTGCGCGCATGGCGAGACGGCGGTCAGACCGTCGGCGGGTGGTTGAGCATCGACTCCGCCTTCAGCGCGGAAGCGATGGCCCACATGGACTTCGACTGGCTCGTCGTCGACACGCAGCACGGGCTGATCGAGTACGAGACCGCGATCCACATGCTGCTCGCCATCTCGACCACCGAGACGATGCCGTTCGTGCGCGTGAAGTGGAACGACCCGGCCACGATCATGAAGTACCTGGACGCGGGCGCGTACGGGATCATCGTCCCGATGGTGAACAACCGCGAGGAGGCCGAACGCGCCGTCTCCGCCTGCCGCTACCCGCCGGTCGGCGGCCGTTCATTCGGCCCGGTCCGCGCCGGCCGCTACGCCGGCGCCGGCTACGTCGACGAGGCGAACACCGAGATCGCCTGTATCGTGATGATCGAGACCGCCGAGGCGCTGGAGAACCTAGACGAGATCATGTCCACCCCGGGAGTCGATGCCGCCTACATCGGCCCCTCCGACCTCGCGTACGCGATCGGCCTGCCACCGAGCGGCGACAACAACGACCCGAAGCATGTTGAAACCGTGGAGCGCATCTTCGACGCCGCCAAGAAGCACGGCGTCGCTCCCGGCGTCCACACCAATAGCCCGGAATTCACGGCGCGCTGGCTCAAGCACGGCTTCCAGATGGTGATGCTGGGCGCCGACAGCGCGTTCATGGGCGCGCTGGGCTCCGCTCAGCTGCGCACCGTGCGCGAGGAGACGGGCGTCGCGTCGACCGGGCCGGGGGCCTAGCAGTGCCGAGCATCGACCCGCAGGCGCTGCGCGACTACGTCACCGCCACGTTCGTCGCTGCCGACGTACCGCCGGACGACGCAGCCGATGTCTCGCAGCACCTCGTCGAGGCGAATCTCAAAGGCCACGACTCGCACGGCGTGGTGCGCGTGAGCTGGTACCTGCAGTCGGTGAAGGACGGCCTCACGACCGCAAAGACCGAGATCCGCATCGAGAAGGAGAGCGACACCACCGCGCTGATCGATGGCGGCTGGGGCTTCGGCCAGGTGATCGCCCGTCGCACGATGGAGATCGCGATCGAGAAGGCGAAGCAGTCGGGCGTCGGCATCGCCCTCGCCCACCAGTCGACGCACGTCGGTCGTGTCGGCGCGTACGTCGAACAGGCAGCCGCCGAGGGGCTGATCGGCTTTGCGACGGCCAACAACCACGGTGGCGGCCACCTCGTCGCCGCCTTCGGCGGCACGGAACGGCGGCTCTCGACCAACCCGATGGCCTACGCCTTCCCCACGACCGACGGCTCACCACCGTTCGTGCTCGACATGGCGACCTCCGTCGCCGCCGAGGGCAAGATGCGCGTCGCGCTGAACAAGGGTGCAGAGGTGCCGGACGGCTGGCTGCTGGACACGGAAGGCGTGTCGACGAACGTGCCCGCCGAGTTCTACGGCCCGCCGATGGGCGCGATCATGCCGCTGGGCGGCGCGGCCGGGCACAAGGGCTTCGGACTCTCGATGGTCGTCGAGGCGCTCGGCGGCGCGCTCTCCCCGGCAGGCACCAGCCGCCCCGACCCGGAGCGAGGCGGCAACGGCCTCTTCACGATGGCGATCGACCCCGGCAACTTCGGTGGCGCGGACCTGCTCACCTCGCAGATGGGCGTCCTGGAAGAGTGGGTGAAGCGACCGCCCTACCAGGAGGGGGTCGACGAGATCCTCGTCCCCGGCGAGCCCGAGCGACGTTCAATGGCGGAGCGTGAAGCAAACGGCATCCCGCTCGACGAAGCGACGTGGGAACAACTGACCGAAGCCGGTAGCTCGGTCGGGGTCGCCACCCCGGCGCTGTGAGCCTGCCATGAGCCCGCGCAAGCGTAAGCAGGACGCGACGCAGGCCAGCCTGCTGGACCCGACCAGCGGCGCCGAGCTGGAACGCGCCTGCGCGCGGCTGGGCGAGGAGCTGGGGCTAGAGGTACGCGCGCAGCTCTACGTCGGCCGCCGCATCTGGGGCGCTCGTCGCCGCATCGACCTCGTGCTCACGGACCGCGACCAGCGCCGCTCGCTGGGCATCGAGTGCAAGTACCAGGGCAGCCCCGGTACCGCGGAGGAGAAGATCCCGGCGACGATCGAAGACATCCGCGCGTGGCCGATCGATGGCCTGGTCTGCTTCACGGGCCCCGGCTTCACCGAGAACATGCGCTCCTTCCTGCTCGCGAGCGGGAAGGCGGTCGAACTGGCCGACCTCGAAACGTGGCTACGGCTCTACTTCGTCCTCTAGCGCCGGGGACGCCTCAACTGGTAGCTGAGACCACGGCGACCGGCCCGCGACGGGCCTGCACACATGCGGGGTCGTAGCTCGTAATCATCAACTCCGTGATCTCGCCCCGGCCATCGCCCTTCGAGTTGATCATGCGGCGCGCCGGCAACTCGTCGATCCGGTACTGCACGAAGTGGGCGCTGCCGCGGTAGAGCCCCGTGATCAGCGGGTGCGGCGAGTTCGAGATCATCACGTTCACGCCCCGCTCCGCCAGTCGGTCGACGCACTCCTTGAGCCGCGCCTGATCGTCCTCGCTGAAGTCGTTCGCGGTGTACGAGGTGAAGCTCGATGTCTTCGTGAGCGGCTGGAACGGCGGGTCGAAGTATACGAAGTCGCCCGCCTTCGCCGGCTCGCACGCGACCTCGAAGTCGTCACTCCTGAGGGTCGCGTCGCCGAGCGCACGAGAGGCCGCAACGAGGGTGTCGTAGTCGAGAATGCGCGGAGTCTTGTAGCGCCCGTGCGGGACGTTGAACGCGCCTTTGCGATTCACGCGGTAGAGGCCGTTGAAGCAGGTCTTGTTCAGGAAGATCATGCGCGCCGCGATCTCCACCGGCGCTCGCGGCTCCTGCCCGCGGATCTTGTAGAAGAGCTCCTTGCGCCCCTCATCGTCTGAGTCGAGGTAGAGCGTCTGCAGCGCGCCGAGACGACCGACGAGCTGGTCGAGCGCGTCGCGCACCACCTCGTACGTCTGCATCAACTCGGCGTTCGCGTCGTTCAGCACCGCCTGCCCGTGCCAGCCGAGTCCGAAGAAGAGCGCACCGCCGCCGAGGAACGGCTCGTAGTACGTCGCCCGCCCGTCGGGGGGCGGCGTGGGGCGGCGATCCACGAGCTCGCGGAGCAATTGTGTCTTGCCCCCGGCCCACTTCAGAAAGGGGCGCGCCGCGTCTGTCAAAGCGTCTACCGAACATGGGGGAGTTCGTCGTGCGTCGTACGCAGTGTATAGCGGACGGAGCCCGCCCGCGCGAGCCGCTGACATCCTGCGCCCGGTGATCGCGCAAGACGAAACATCCCGGAAACACAAATGTAAATCGCGGGAAACACCGCCGCTGCATTCTCGGCAGCGAGGTTGGGGACGGCCAAGTTCCTCGGCCGGAGGGAGGCTTCATGGATACGGGCGATACAGCCTGGATACTCGCCAGCTCAGCGCTGGTGCTCTTCATGACTCCAGGATTGGCGTTGTTCTACGGCGGCATGGTGCGGGGTAAGAACCTGCTCTCCATGCTGATGAAGAACTTCGTCGCCATGGGCGTCGTGACGGTTACATGGATCGTGGTCGGCTACTCGCTGGCATTCAGCGGCGATGTCGCGATCGGCGATTGGGGGATCATCGGCGACCTTGACCTGTTCGCGCTTGGCGAACTGGGGACCGGCACCAAGCTCGGTCTCGGCAACGCAGTACACGGGCTTTCGATTCCCGACAACGCCTTCATGGTGTTCCAGATGATGTTCGCCATCATCACACCGGCCCTGATCGCGGGCGCGGTGGCGGAACGCATGAAGTTCAGCGCATGGGTGGCGTTCATCGCCATCTGGTCGATCGTCGTCTACGCGCCGATGGCGCACTGGGTCTGGGGTGGCGGCTTCATCGGCAGCCAGATCGAGGCGATGGACTTCGCAGGCGGGTTGGTCGTGCACATCAACGCAGGTGCAGCCGCGCTGGCGCTGATCCTCGTGCTCGGCAAGCGTGTCGGCTGGCGTCAGTCGGCGATCCGCCCGGGCGCGTTACCGCTGACGCTGCTCGGGGCGGGCATCCTCTGGTTCGGCTGGTTCGGATTCAACGCCGGCTCCGCGCTCGGTGCCAATGCTGACGCCGCGAACGCGTTCGTCACCACACAGGTGGCGGCAGGCGTCGCAGCGGTGACGTGGATCCTGATGGAACAGTTCGCGCACGGGAAGCCGACCACACTGGGCTTCGCTTCAGGCGCTGTTGCAGGACTGGTCGCGGTGACACCGGCAGCCGGCTTCGTGAGCCCCCTCTGGGCGCTCGTGATCGGCATCGCTGCTGGCATGCTCTGCTTCGGGGCACTGCAGCTCAAGTTCAAGTTCGACTTCGATGACTCGCTGGATGTCGTCGCCGTCCACCTCGTTGGTGGCATCGTCGGCGCGCTGCTGCTCGGCCTCTTCGCCGATGCGGCGATCGGCGGGACTGATGGGTTGTTCTTCGGTAATGGTGAGCAGTTCCTGCGCCAGATCGCATCTGTGCTCGTGGCACTGGTCTATTCCTTCGTCGTCTCCTATATCCTCGCGGTGATCATTGACCGCGCGATTGGGCTGCGCGTCTCGGAGGACGAGGAACGACAGGGCCTCGACCTCGCACTACACGACGAGCAGTCCTGGGTCTTCACGGAGTAGATGAATGAAACTAATCATCGCCTACATCAACCCGTTCAAGCTGGACGAGGTCCGGGACGCCTTGAAGGAAGCAGGGGTGAGCGGCCTCTCGGCCGCCAACATCCAGGGTTTCGGCAGGCAGTCCGGGCACACAGAGACTTACCGTGGCGCCGAGTACGAGGTCGACTTCGTACCGAAGGCGCGGCTTGAGGTAATGGTCGACGACGCGCTGGCGCCGACGATCATCACCACGATCGAGGAGGCGGCTCGCACCGACTCCGTCGGTGACGGCAAGATCGCCGTAGTCGCGCTGGAGGATGTGATCCGCATCCGCACCGGTGAACGCGGAGCAGACGCTATCTAGCGGCTGCCTCTGGTGTCTGGCCACAACGCTGTAACGTGAGGCGTATGCCCGACGGAACAGCACTGGATCGATACTTGGAAGCGCGCTCGGCTATCGCCGAGCGCGCTTCTGATCGTGCAGGGCTGGCCGCCTGCCACGACCTGACAGACGCGCTGGACGAGGGGCTAGTGGCGCTGGCCGCTCCCCTCGGCGGCGTCGCCGTCGTCGCGGTCGGCGGCTACGGGCGGCGCGAGCAGTGCCGCCACTCCGACGTCGATGTGATGCTGCTCGTCGGCGGCGATTTCCCGGACGCCGCCACCACGGTGCTCTACCCGCTGTGGGACGCGGGGCTGAAGGTCGGCCACTCCGTGCGCACGGTTCGCGACGCTGTGCAGGCCGCCGAGCAGAACGTTGAGACGCTGACGGCACTGCTAGACGCCCGCCTCGTGGCTGGCGACGAGGCGCTATACGAGCAGTTCCTGCAGGCGCGTCGTAAGTTCGCGTCGCGCCACGCAGAGATGCTGCGAGAGGCGATGGCGGAGCAGCACCACTCGATCGTCGAGCGTGAGCGCTGGCAGTTGCAGCAGCCCGACGTGAAGACCGGCAGAGGCGGCCTGCGCGCGCTGCAGGCGCTGCACTGGCTGGACGCCATGGAGGCGATCGCCGCCGGTGACGGCGCGCCCCCCCTCGACGAGCCGCTGGCTGCAGCGCAAGAGACACTGCTCGCCACCCGCAACGCGCTCCACGCCATGAGCGAGCGGCAGAACGACCGCTACCGCCAGGACCTAGCCGCCGATGTCGCGCGCTGGCTGGGCAGTGACCGCGAGCTGTGGGGCCGGCGGCTCTTCGGCTCCATGAGCACGATCGACGACGCCGCCGTGGAACGCTTCGGCCTCACCCGTACGCCCCCTCGTCGCTGGTGGCACCGTACCCGCCCTGAGGCGGCTGGGGTGGTCGAGCCTGAGACAGGCTCAGACCTCGACCGCCTGCTCGCACGTCTGCGCCACGGCGGTCCGACGAACCTCGACCCGCTGCCTCCCGCGGAGTGGCTCGCGCGGCTGTTGCCGGAGTGGGACGTCGTGCGCGCCCTGCCGCACATCGCGCCGGTGCACGAGCACACCGTGGACGCACACGTGATGCGCACCGTCGATGAGGTCCGCAACGCGATGCACAACGATGAGGACGGTACGGAGACGGTGGCCGTCGCCGCCGACCTGCCGGACGAGGCGGAGATCCTGCTCGCCGCCCTGCTCCACGACATCGGCAAGGGTCGCGACGGCGACCACTCAGAGGTCGGCGGGATCATCACAGAGCGTTTCTGTACGCGCGCCGGGCTGGACGCCGACATGACCCGCCGGCTGGCCACGGTCGCCGAACAACACCTGCTGCTGCCAACCGTCGCCACGCGACGCGACATCGCTGATCCACGGGTGATCAGCGAGACCGCCGAGCTGGTAGGCGACGCGCGCACTCTGCGTCTGCTCTACCTCGTCTCCGTCGCCGACGCTCGCGCCACCGGCCCGGACGTCTGGAGCCCGTGGAAGGCGCAGCTGATGCGCGGGCTCTTCGAGCGTGTACTCGATGTGCTCTCGCAGGATGCTCCGGAGGCCGCCACCGCCGCCCGTCTGCGTGAGGAGACGGCGGTTGAGGCGCTGAGCGGCGAGTTCACGCGGGCGGTCGTCGAGGATCACCTGCGGCAGCTCCCGCCCAGCTACGTGCTGAGCGAACCGCCGCAGGCGATCGGCCATCACCTGACACTGATTGCCGCAGCCGCCGAGGCTGGCGAGACGGCCGCGCGGCGTCAGGCGCTCAACGGCGTCGACTGCCTGACGGTCGTGACGCGCGATCGTCCCGGCATCCTCTCGCTCGTCGCCGGGACGCTGGCGGCACACAGCGCGAACGTGCTCGGCGGCCTCGCGTACACGCGCGACGACGGCATCGCGATCCAGGTGATGCACGTCGATGACGCACTGGGCCGCACGATCGACGACCGCCGCTGGGGGCGTATTCTCAACGCGGTTCCACTCGCGCTGTCAGGGCACTACCCCGTCGACCTTCGGCTCACGGAGACCCGCGCCACCTACCACGCGGTCCCCCGCGTCCAGGTGCCCACCTCCGTGGTCGTCGACAACAACGACTCGGACCACTACTCGATCCTGGAGGTGCACGCCGCCGACCGCTTGGGCCTGCTCTACGCGCTCACCGGGGCGCTACACGACCTCTCGCTCGACATCCAACTCGCGAAGGTCGACACGATCGGCGCAGAGGTGGTCGACGCCTTCTATGTGCTGCGGCAGAACGGCCGGCGGCTGGAGGCGGAGGACGAGATCGAGCGCGTCCGCAGTCGCATCGAGGCAGCCGTCGCAGCTCTCGACGAGGCACCCGAGTAGGCGCGGCCGACCGGGCCGGCGGCAATCGAACTGCTGGCGGGCCGCGACCGTTGGGTAAAGTCCACCAACCCACCCGTAGGAAGCGGGGGCTTCGCCCCCTGCGCCCCCGTCTTCTGGAGCGGGAAGCGCACAGCGCGACGGAAACGCAACGGCGAAGCTGGCGTGCTACCAGGGTGTGGGGCAGAACCCCACGAATCTGTGGGTGGGTAGGCGGGTTCCCTCTAGAAGGAACAGCGCGGCGCAGCCGCGACGAATCTCAGAGCGTGTTCACCCACTCAGCGAGTCGCCCTGTCACACCGTCCGGGTAGACGCGATGAGTGCCGGCCAGCACCTCGGCCAGCGGGAGCCATTTCGCAACGAACTTGAACCCGCCCTCGTCCGCCTCGATCGTCGCCAGCGGGTCGGGGCCGTCATCGTCCGTGCAGCGCGCGACGAACTCGTAGACGATCTCGTGGCCCGGCTGCCCCTCGAACGTGTAGAGGTTCTCGACAACACCCAGAGGGGCGACGACCTTGATCGGGCGTCCCGTCTCCTCATCGAGCTCGCGGATCACCGCCTCGCTGGCGGTCTCGCCGAACTCGATCTCGCCGCCCAGCGCGCGATAGAACGTCTCGCCCTTCACCGAATCGTGGCCTTCGGCAAGCAGCACGTGGTCGTGCTGCACGATCATCGCGATTGCGATCACGCGCACGCGCTGGTCGCGGACGGCGGCGTGCTCTGCCATCGATTTCCTCTCGGGCGGTCGAGTGTAAGGGCCCGGGTGATAGCATACGCGCGCCGTTCTCCGGGACGGCGTTCCAGCACAGGGCACAGACGGGGGCACCATGGCCGACGAGAAGGAAATCTACGCGCTTGGCGAAACACCGCCGCTCGGCTTCGTGCCTCAGCGCATGCACGCCTCCGTGATCCGACCGGACCGCTACGGTGAGCCAAAGGACGCGTTCGCGATCGAGGAGATCGATGTCCCCTCGGTTGGGCCGAAGGAGGTGCTGGTCTGGGTGATGGCTGCCGGCACCAACTACAACAACGTCTGGGCCTCGCTCGGCACGCCCGTCGATGTGATCGCAACGCGCCAGCGACGCGGCGACGAAGAGGACTTCCACATCGGCGGCTCGGACGCCTCGGGCGTCGTCTGGGCGACCGGTGACAAGGTCACGAACCTGGCCGTCGGCGACGAGGTCGTGCTCTCGTGCGGTCGCTGGGACGAAGACGCTGAAGACATCAAGGCGGGCATCGACCCGATGGCCTCCGCCTCGAACCACATCTGGGGCTACGAATCGAACTGGGGCTCGTTCGCGCAGTTCACGCTCGTCGACCACTACCAGTGCCACCCGAAGCCGAAGCAGCTGCCGTGGGAGGCCGCGGCCGCCTACATGCTCACCGGCGCGACGGCGTGGCGGATGCTCCACGGCTGGCCCCCGCACGTGGTGGAAGAGGGCGACCCGGTCCTGATCTGGGGCGGCACCGGCGGGCTGGGCTCGATGGCGATCCAGGTCGTGCGCGAAGCCGGCGGCATCCCGATCGCCGTCGTCTCCGACCAGGCGAAGTTCGAGTTCTGCCAGCAGATGGGCGCCAAGGGCGTGATCAACCGCAAGGACTTCGAGCACTGGGGCCGCCTCCCCGACATCGATGACGGCGAGGCGTTCGGCGAGTGGATGAAGGGCGCGGGTGCCTTCCGCAACAAGTTCTCGGAGGAGCTCGGTTTCCGCGGCGCACCGAAGATCGTCTTCGAGCACCCCGGCGAGGCGACGATCCCGACCTCTGTCTTCCTCGCAGACAACGCAGGCATGATCGTGATCTGCGCCGGCACGGCGGGCTACAACGCGGACGTCGACCTGCGCTACCTGGGGATGCGTCAGAAGCGCCTGCAGGGCTCGCACTTCGCCAACACGGAGCAGTGTGCGGAGCTGAACGACATGGTCGCGCAGGGCCGCATCGACCCGGCACTCTCGCGGACCTTCGCCTTCGACGAGGTGGGTACGAGCCATCAGCTGATGTACGAAAACGCCCACCCGCCCGGCAACATGGCGATCCTCGTTAACGCTCTGCAGGAGGGCATGACGGAACTGTCGTAGGCAGCTACGTCGCCTACTGGTAGATGATCAGGTCCGGCGGAGTGTCGAGGCCCTGGATCCGCGCGGGATCCATCAGCGGCACGTCCCAGTCATAGAAGAGCTTGATCGCGGGGCGCTCTGAGTACTCCGCGAGCGCGAACCTGTCGTAGTTCGCGAGCTTCGGCCATGGCCCGCCGAAGCCGTCCATGTCGATACTGATCTCGACCTCGAGGACGTCGCGGTAGCTCTCGGTGTCGGTCAGCATCCCCGACCGGAACTGGTGCAGTACCAGCACCTTCGGCGGCAGGTTGTAGCGGCGCACGAGGTCCGCGAGGTACTGCTGCACCGCGTTCACCTCCGGCGCGCCGAGCGTGCCGATCATCACCCCCGGCGCGACCGCGTACGGGCGGGTCGACCACTCCGGGTCGAGCGCGAGGTGCACGAAGGGCTTCTTCAGCGCCCACTCAAGGCGTTGCACATCCGTCAGCGGGTCGGACCAGCCAATCTGCTCGTCGAGGATTAGCAGCAGCCCGTGCTCCTCGGCCAGATCGACGTAGATGGCGAGCTTCTCGTCGGAGATGAACTCTAGGTACGTACCGTCCGCCCCCGGCCTCGGCTGTGCGATCGAGGTGATCAGGTGCAGCGCGGGGATCACGTCGCGGTCGCCGTTGAGCGCGTCGTAGAGGGCAGCGACGCGGGTCACCTCCTCCGCCAGGCGTTCGGGGCCGTAGACGCCCAGCGCACCCATCCCCGGGATGCCGGGATGCCCGTAGAACGCGACGACCTGTGCGTCTTCGAAGACGGAGGGCGCCGGAGGCGGCAGCACGCGGATCGCCAGCCACTCGCTGGGGCCATCGGCCGCGGGCATCGGGCGTTGGGACAATTGAGGAGGGGAGGCGGGAGCGGAGGCCGCGCTCGTTGTCCCGGGGAGAGACACGACCACGAGCAAGAGGACGGCGGACAAGCCGACCCGACGCAAGGGGTGCACGCTCCGCTCCCGGCACCACCCCGCCACGCTCCCCGGTCAGGAACGTTGAGGCGACTGTACACGAATAGCGCACTTGAACAAACACATGAGCAATTCCGTAACGCCCGAACCGTCAGTAGCCGGGTCAAACGTCCTCTCGTCGTCCCCAGTGCGATCGATTACTCTTAGTGCTCACTTCCTGAATTCACCCTTGCTACCAGCGGAGGCAGCAATGAGCGACGAAGCAGACGCGGGCACCGCCCGATCCGTGGAGATCAAAGTCAGCGATGACGCTGCGGCACGGCTGCAGTCCGTGCTCGGGGGCTACGAGAATCCCGTCGCCGGCATCCGGCTGGCCGTCGCCGGCCGTGGCCCGGCTGGCTTCCAGCACGCGCTCTCGATCATCGAGCCGGGTGAAGAGCCGGAGGGCGACACCGTCGTCGAGAGCGCCGGGCTCACCTTCTTCGTCGAGGGGCGCAACGCGCAGTACCTGGACGGCATCGTGATCGAGTTCGATGGCGGTGAGGGCGGGATGCTGCAATTTGAGAACCCGAACCCGATCTGGCTCGACGAGGTGAGCAAGCAGCTGCAGGAGCTATTCGACACGCAGATCAACCCGCAGATCGCCTCGCACGGCGGCTCGGTCGCGCTGCTGGAAGTCGATGTCCCGAAGGCCTACATCGAGCTCGGTGGCGGCTGCGTTGGTTGCGGCATGGTCGATGTCACGCTGAAGCAGGGCATCGAGGTCGCGATGAAGGAGCTGATCCCGGAGATCACTGAGGTGATCGATCAGACCAACCACGGCTCCGGCGACAATCCCTACTACAAGCCCTCCAAGAAGTAGCGCCCACACCACGCCCGCGACACGGATAGCCGACCGCCGATGAAGGGGCTGCTAGTCTCCACCTACGAGTCCGGCCACCAGCCGCTCGGCCTCGCCGCGCCCGCCGCCGCGTTGCGCGCTCGCGGCCACGACGTGCGCTGCATCGACCTCGCCGTCGAATCGCCCGAGGCCGCGGAGATCGCCGAGGCCGCCCTCGTCGGCATCTCGATCCCGATGCACTCGGCCGCCCGGCTCGGCATCGCACTCGCCCGCCGCGTGCGGCTGATCAACCCGGACGCGCACATCGCGTTCTACGGCCTCTACGCCAGCCCGCTGAGCGCGACCCTGCTCGAACGCACCAGCGGCGACGCAATCGCCGACTCGGTGCACGGAGGCGAGTACGAGCCCTCGCTCTGCGATCTCGCGGACGCCGTCGAGGACGGCCTCAAAGGGGGAACAGGGCGCACGAACGGCACGGCGCCGGAGACGTCCTCGCTGCGCTTCGATCGCCAGCAGTACCCGCTGCCCGACCGCGCGGGCCTGCCGCCGCTCGATGCCTATGCGCGCGTGCAGACCGTCGAGGGCACCCGCCTCGCCGGTTACGTCGAGGCGACGCACGGCTGCGCCCACACCTGCGACCACTGCCCGATCACGCCTGTCTACGGCGGCCGCCAGCGGCTCGTGCAGCCGGAGACAGTGCTCGCCGACATCGACCAGCAGGTCGCGCTCGGCGCTCGCCACATCACCTTCGGCGACCCGGACTTCCTCAACGCCGTGCCTCACTCGATGGCGATCATCGAGGCGATGGTCGAGCGTCACCCCAGCCTCACCTTCGACGTGACGGTGAAGGTGGAGCACCTGCTCGAACACGCCGCCGTGCTGCCGAGGCTACGCGAGGCCGGTTGCCTCTTCATCACCTCGGCGTTCGAATCGTGCAGCGACGCGGTGCTCGGCTACCTCGACACAGGGCACACGCGCGCGCAGATGGATCAGGCGCTCGCTCTGGCGACCGCCGAGGGCCTGACGATCCGCCCCACCTGGCTCGCCTTCACGCCATGGTGCGGCGTCGAGGACTACGTCGAGATGCTCAACTTCATCGAGAGCTGCGGCCTCGTTGGTCACGTGCAGCCAGTGCAATACGCGCTACGGCTGCTGCTTCCACCCGGCTCACCGCTCGTCCCGCTGCTCGACAAGCAGGGCCTGCTCGGCCCCTACGACGGCGACGCGCTCACCTACGGCTGGACGAACGCCGATGCCCGCATCGACCCGCTGCAGCGCGAAGTCGCGACGATCGTTGAAGATGCCGCCGTCCGCTGCACCTGTGACGACGACGCGAACGCCCACCTGGCCCACGACATCGAGACGTTCACGCGCGTGAAACGCGCCTCGCTCGCAGCCCTCGGACGGGGCGACCAGGCGGTGATAGTCGCCAAGCAGCCGCAGCAGCCCCCGCCTCGCCTCACCGAAGACTGGTTCTGCTGAGCGGAGCCGACCGAGGAGCAGTTAGCTCCTCTCGACCTCGCAATCGGCGTGTGATTCGAACCTGTCTCAGCGGAGACCGGGTCTGGTCGCTCGGTCGGTCCTATCGCTTGGTGACGTTACGCACGGTCAGCCTCGCGTCGGGCTATGTAAACTTGCGCCGAAGATCCGCGCTCGCGAGAGGCGGTACCCATGGACCAGGCGAGAGCAGAGGGATTGATTCGTGGTGTCTTCCACGAAAGCACAAGCACGCCGAATCCTCCGGAGGTACTTGCCGAGCTCATGCACTCGGACTTTGTCTGCCACGGCCCGCCCGGCATGAACCACTCGCACACCGACGGTACGGAGCAGATCGAGCGCTGCCTGTTCGCGGGCGCGTTCGAGGAGCTGGTGTTCTCCGTCCACGACATCGAGGTCGAGGGGGGCCGCCTCGTTGGACGTTTTGAGGCGACCGGCAAGCACGTCGAAGACTTCCAGAGTGTCCCGGCGACGAACGAGACGAAGGTCGTCGAGGGCACAACCACCTTCCGGGTCCGCGACGGGAAGCTCGCGGAGGGCTGGGGCGTACTCGCCTGGCAGAAACGCCTGAGGTCAGCGCCGTCACGCTCTGCGAGGTCAGCTCAGAGAATCTGGACCATGTCCTCGCGCTGGCTGTCCATTCGGACCAGCAGAACCTTGTCGCGACGAACGCGAAGTCGATCGCGCAGGCCCACTTCGAGGAGCAGGCGTGGTTCCGGGCGGTCTGCGCGGATGGCGTCCCCGTCGGCTTCCTGATGGTGGCGCACCGATGCCGAGGACGGCGTCGACTTCCTGTGGCGGATGATGGTCGACGCTCAGCGCCAGCGGCATGGCTACGGTGCGCGGGCGATCGAGTTGCTCGTCGCTGAGACGCGGGAGCAACGTCTGCACATCGGCGCGATCGTGCTCAGCCACCTCCCCTTCGATGGCAACGCCGGGCCGTTCTACGAACGCCTCGGCTTCTTCTACACCGGCGAGACCGTCGACAGCGAACTGGTCATGCGGCTGGAGCTCTAGCGCCGAAGACCCGACGAGGCTCAGAAGCTCATTCGACGAGCAGATCCACGATGCGATCGAGCGAGGCTTCGCTGACGCCGCTCGCCCGCAGGAACTCGCAAGCGGAGCCGTGGTCACGCTCCACGAGCGCCATCAGGTCCGCGATGCGCTTCGCCGGCGTCGCCATGAGTGCCAGCCACTCGTCGCGGGGCATCTCGGGCTTGCGGCCCTTCCCCTCGATGTA
>DASCRM010000046.1:0-17043 GCA_034406555.1 Dehalococcoidia bacterium
TGATTACCCAGAGTTGGAGGAAGTGCTGATTGCGATCGCGCCACTCTTCCAGAAGCTCCGCAATCCGATCCTTCGGCACAGCGTGGCAATGGTCGCCTCGCTCAGGCAGGCCGCGGCCATTGGCAAAGTTGATGTCGAAGAAGTGGTCAACAAGTTTCGAGCGGAGGTCGGACAGGCACTGATCTCGGGCGGCGTCTCCTCCGATGCGGCCTCGTACTTTTCTAGCCCGCCGGAGTGGTTCCATCGCGACAAAGTCGTCGCGTCTCTCGAAGAGCGGGATGTGGACCCGGACGTCATGCCGCTTCGGCCGTTGCTGCTTCAGGCGACGGAGATGGCGGAAGGCGAGATCCTTGAGCTGGTCACGGCGTGCCTGCCGGCCCCGGCCATCGAGATCATGAAGAACAAGGGCTTTTCTGCGTGGTCCGTCAACGACGGCGAGCAAGTGAAGACGTACTTTTCGAAGCTCGCGAAGCGTGAGCACAGTCTCGCCGCGAAACCTGGACGTTGCCGACCAAGCGATGATCCAAGCGATCTAGATTCGGCTTACACTCGATCGGCGCCCCCGTAGCTCAGAGGACAGAGCGAGCGCCTCCTAAGCGCTAGGTCGGAGGTTCGAGTCCTCCCGGGGGCACCACTCACTACTGCGCATCGGCCCCTGCGAGACGCTCCAGTGCCCGCACCACCTCGGCCGTGTCTGGGTGGTCGCCCGCAACCTCGCTGAGGTACCGATACACGACCTCGCCGCTCCGCGTGATCACCAGGACGCCGCCGTGCTGCTGAGGATCGCCCAGCACTCGCGTCTGGAAATGCCCCTTGCTGAGCGCCCGCAACGCGTTGCGGATCAGCCGCCATCCACCGCCGCCACGACGCGCGCCGACGGCGCGATGGATGCCGAGTGAAGGGTCGGTATAGACGGGTGTCCTGACCGCATAGCCGTCGATGAAGTCACCTGCCTGCCCGAGCGTACCGTTGCCGATGATCACCAGTTCGGCTCCGGTGGCGTGGATGCGAGGGATTTCGTCGCGCAACTGCGCGAGCTGTTCCTTACAGAACAGTCACCCGAAGTGCCGGATCAACGCGAGCACGATCGGACGCTGATCCCAGAGCGTGCTTAGCACCACGATCCCGCCGTCGCGATCGAGCACCTCGACATCGCCCAGCTCGCTGAGTGCCCCGCTGTTGGTCATCGTAACCTCGCGTCTCTCACCGCGTTACTCTAAGCCCGCACGAAGCGGCGAGGTGAGCCATGAGCGGACTGTGGCCCGGCGATACACGCTGTGTCGTGATGCTGGGTTTCGACGTGGACGGCCCATCCGCGACGATCCGGCGCAACCCGGAGGCCGAGCGGATGCCGTCGACGATCTCGCAGGGCGACTTCGGCCCGCGCGTTGCCGTGCCTCGCATCCTCGACCTGCTGCGCAAGCACGAGTTGCCCGCGAGCTTCTACGTGCCAGGCTGGGCCGCCGAGCGTTTCCCGCAGACGGTCGAGCAGATCGTGGCTGATGGGCACGAGCTGGGGCACCACGGCTACCTCCACGAACCGCCCGCCTCCGTCAGCCGCGACGAAGAAGCGGCGATCCTCGACCGCTCGATCGCGATCCTCGAACGTATCGGCGGGGCGCGTCCGCTCGGCTACCGTTCGCCAAGCTGGGAGCTGAGCGAGCACTCGCTCGACCTGCTCACCGAGCGTGAATTCGTCTACGACTCCAGCCTGATGGGCGACGACGCCCCGTACCTCGTCGAGGACTCGAACGGCAACTCGATCGTCGAGATTCCAGTGCACTGGTCGCTGGATGATCATCCCTATTTCTCGTTCAATCCCGCCACCAGTCGATCAAGCGTGATGGCCAGCCCCTCGCAGGTGTACGACACGTGGCAAGCGGCATTCGATGAGCTGTACGAGCGTGGACGCGCTTTCGTATTGACGATGCATCCGTGGATCATTGGTCGCGCCGGTCGCCTGAGCATGCTTGAACGGCTAATCGAACATATTCGGCGGCAGCCGGGAGTCGATTTCGCTCGTTCAATCGATGTGGCGACAGCATTCGCGAGCATGCGGTAGCCCGCCCAGCGCGCCTCGGATCTGACTTCTGGCGGAACACTCCTCGGTGAATGCAAATCCCACTATTTTGGTGGCCGCCAGTCACCTATGATGTGATTACGAACGACCCCCACAATCACGACTCAACATCTAGGAGAGGCTATGCCGAAGTTCACCAAGCTCAATCCCGCAGAGGTTCATGTCGGACGCGGACGCGCGGCCTTCGAGGCTCGCAAGAACTTCGTCGATGCCGTGAAGAGTGGTGATGCCGGTCGCATCGACCTCGACCGTGGAGACAAGCCGGCCACGGTGAAGCGCCTGCTCCAGGAAGCCGCCAAGGAAGTGAGCGTGAAAGTTCGCTCATCATGGGTCGACCCGTCGCAGAAGACGTTGGTCTGGAAGAAGACGCGCGCCAGCCGCCGCTAGCTTCGCAACCGGCAACACCGCAGACCAACCGCCGCACCCCGCTGGTCCGACCCCTCGTGCTATCGTGCGCGCAATCGCGCAATTGAGGAGGTGGCTGATGCCAGATTCGGACCTGTTGATCGACCTCGATGAGCATGGCGTCATGCTCGTCACCTTCAACCGCCCGGAACAGATGAACTCGCTCAGTGCCGATCTCGGGGAGGGTCTGCTCGGCGCACTGCAACGCGCGTCCGAGGACGACGAGGTGAAGGCGATGGTGCTCACCGGCAACGGCCGCGCGTTCTGCGCGGGTGCCGAGGTGAGCGGCGTAGGGGATCCGACGCGCGGCGGTGGCGAGGGCGCGATCTCCAGCCGCCACGCACGGCTCGACCACCGAGGTTCGTCCTCTCGCACCGTCGAGGCCTTCGCGAACTGCGACGTGCCGATCATCGCGGCGATCAACGGCGCTGCCGTGGGCGCTGGATTCGGCATCGCCAGTTGCGCCGACATCCGCATCTTTGGCGAGTCCGGCCGCGCTGGCACGATCTTCATCAAGCGCGGCGTCGCTGCGGACTACGGCGCATCCTACTGGCTCGCACGCATCGTCGGCATCGCGAACGCCTACGAGATCTTCTACGACGGCAGCCCGATGTCGGCTGAGCGTGCGAAGGAGGTCGGGTACGCGCAGCGCGTCGTGCCCGACGACCAGCTACTCGAGGAGGCGCTGGGGCTTGCACGCAAGATCGCGGCCGGCCCGCCGCTCGCAAACACCTACGTTCGCCGGCTGATCCAGCGGTCGACGGAGATGAACCCGCACGACTTCCTCGAGCTGGAATGGACGTACCAGACGAACCTGCTGCGCACGTCCGACGCGACCGAGGGCTTCCGCTCCTTCATCGAGCGACGCGACCCGGAGTTCACCGGGCAGTAGGCGGTCACGGGGTCGAGGGCGCAGCGTGGCCGGGCCCCTGGAGGGTATCCGCGTACTGGAGCTCGCGCGGAATGTCGCCGGGCCGTTCGCGGGCAAGCTACTTGCCGACTACGGCGCGGACGTACTGAAGGTCGAGCCACCGACCGGCGACCCCGCCCGCCTGGCCGGCCCCTATTCCGAAGATGAGCCCCATCCGGAGAAGTCCGGGCTCTTCCTGCACCTGAACACGAACAAGCGCTCGATCACGCTCGACCCCTCGACGGCTGAGGGAGCCGACCTCGTACGCCGGCTCGCCGCCGAAGTCGACATCGTGGTGGAGGACTTCGCCCCCGGACAGGCGGCGCAGTGGGGCGTCGGCTGGGAGACGCTCTCCGAGGGCCGCGAAGACCTCGTGATGGCCTCGATCACTCCGTTTGGGCAGAGTGGGCCCTACCGCGACTACCTGGGCACGGAGATCACGCTGCAGGCGATCGGCGGGCCGCTGCGCAACACGGGCCACGGGGAGAAAGAGCCGCTGAAACTCGGCGGCAACATCGCCCACTACCACGCGGGGGTGACGACGGCCTTCGCCGTGATGGCGGCGCAGTTGCGGGCCGAGCTGGGCGGCGAGGGCGACTACATCGACATCTCCGTCCAGCAGTGCCAGGCGGGGTTCCGCGACCGCCGCACGATCTTTGTGACCGCCGCCTCCTATACGGGCACGGCGCGAAACCGCCCCGTACCCGGCGCACGACTGGCGACCGGGGTGCGCGAGTGTCGCGATGGCTACGTGAACGTGATGGCCGGTCGCAACATCGACAGTCTGCTGATCCTGATCGAGCGTCCAGATCTCTTCACAATCGTCGAGCCTGATGTGCCCCCGAACCAGCAACCTGCATCGGTGACCAAGACGCTGGAGACCGCCTATGGCGAGTGGCTAATGGAGTACGACAAGCAGGAGGTGATCGCTCGCGGTCAGGAATTGCGCATGCTCTGCGGCGCGGTGCTGACCATCGAGGACCTGCTAACCGACCCCCATTACCGTGACCGCGACGTCTGGGACACGATCAGCCACCCCGTCGCCGGTGCGTTCGAGTACCCCGGCGCTCCCCTACTGATGTCAGCCTCGCCACGGCCGGACCCGCAGCCCGCTCCCCTGCTCGGCGAACACAACGAGGCCGTCTACGTCGACGAGCTGGGCATCGACCGCGACGAACTCGTGCGGCTGAACGCCGCGGGGGTGGTATAGCGATGGCGAAGCTACCGCTCGAAGGCATTCGCGTCGCCGCGATCACCGTCGTCTGGGCCGGCCCGCACGTCACCCAGCTACTCGCCGAGTGGGGTGCCGAGGTGATCCGGGTCGAGCCGATCAACAGCGTGCAGCCGAACTCTCGCGGGGCCGAGAACCGCATGACGCGCGAGCAGGCGATCGCAGCCGCGGTGGTCGGGGGTGCGGGCGTGCCCTCGTGGCCCGACTACGAGCCCGGCGACGACCCGTGGAATCGCAGCGCCGCGTTCAATTCGCACTCGCGCAACAAGCGCTCGATGACCTGCGACGTGATGTCGCCGGAGGGGCGCGAGGCGTTCTTGAAGCTGATCGAGGTCTGCGATGTCTTCATCGAGAACAACGTGCCCGAGACGATCGAGAAGGCCGGGCTCACCTGGGATGTGCTGCGGGAGGTAAACCCACGGCTGATCATGCTGCGCATGCCGGCCTTCGGCCTCGATGGTCCGTACAAGAACTACCGCGGTTTCGGCACGCATGTGGAGGGCATGATCGGCCACCACTACCTGCGTGGGTATCGCGACGCCGACCCCTCGTACACCGGCGACGCCTTCACAGCGGACGGCATCGCCGGCGTGCTGGGCGCGCTGGCTGTGACGATGGGGTTGCGCCACCTCAGACGCACCGGCGAGGGGCAGCAGATCGAGATGCCGCTGGCGCAGGCGTTCCTGCCGGTGCTCGGCGAATTCATCCTCGACTACACGATGAACGGGCGCATCCCGCCGCCACAGGGCAACACCCACCCTTCGCACGCCCCGCACGGCGTCTACCCGTGCATCGGCGACGACCAGTGGATCGCGATCGATGTTGGGACGGACGAGCAGTTCGCCGCACTCTGCGACACGCTCGACGCCACGACGCTCGCGGCTGACGAGCGTTTCGCCGGCACGGAGGCCCGCTGGCTCAATCGCGATGCCCTCGATGGCGAACTCAGCGTGTTCACAGCTCCCCGCGAGAAGGAGCAGCTCTTCCACGAGTTACAGGCCGTCGGCGTGCCCGCCGCGCCCACGCATGACGAACTGGAGGCGCTGGCCGACGAGCAGCTGAACGCCCGCGGCTTCTTCCAGGAAGCGACAATCGAAGGCGTCGGCACCCACCGCTACCCCGGCATGACGATCGAGATGGCGAATACGCCGAACAAGATTCGTCTGCCACCGCCGAAGCTGGGCGAACACAACGAGTACGTCTATCGCGACCTGCTCGGCTACAGCCGCGAGCAGTACGAGAGTCTGATCGAGCAAGGGCTCATCGGCACCCGCTACACGCCGGAGGCGCTGGGCGAGGGTTGAGTCAATCCCTATCGCGTGGTTAGTGTGGCACGTGAAGCGGCAAACGACATGAGCCCCAGCGAGGTCAGCGTGTTACTGGCGCTCGGCGTGCTGATCGGGGCGTATGCGGTCGCGATCGGTGCTGGCGGCGGGTTCCTGATCGCCCCGCTGCTGCTGATCCGTTACCCGGACGCCGAACCGGAGCTGATCGCCACCGCATCGCTCGCGACGGTGGTCCTCTCCAGTGGCCTCTCGAGCATCGTCGTGACGCGTGAGCGGCGAGTCGACCTGCGGGTCGGCGCGGCGATCTCCGCCGTCGCGGTACCGGCTGCGCTGCTGGCCGCCGCAGGCACATCGCTGCTCCCTCGGGGCGTCTTCGCGATGGGCATCGCCGGGATCCTGATCACACTCGCGCTCTGGCTCGCGTGGCGGCCTCACGGCCCCGACCCGGAGTTCAGCGAACACGGCTGGAGCCGGCGCATCGACGACGGCCAGGGGAACGTCTTCATCTACCGCGTGCCGGTGTTGCGCAGCATTTTTCCGCTGATCGTCGCTGCCTTCGTCGCCACGCTCGCGGGCATCAGCGGCGGGCCGCTGAAGGTGCCGCTGCTCACGCGCATCATGCTGATGCCGCACGCGATCGCCGTGCCCACAGTGCACATCGCGAACGCGACGGCCGCGGCGGCGGCCGTCTCGCTCCACCTCGCGCTCGGCCACGCGGGGGAGCCGCTGTACGCCGCGCTCTGGCTGGGCGCCGGCATGGTAGCGGCAAACCCGCTTGGTCAGCGCGCTCGCCGCACATTCGGCGAAGGGCCACTGACCCGGCTGCTGGCGCTCGGCCTGCTCATCATCGGCACACAGACGGCATGGAGCGCTCTCTAGCGCTATCTCACGGGGCGGGCGAGGATACGGCGACGGCGTCAGTTACAGCGAGGGAGCGACCGCGCACGTGAGCGAAGTCCAGATTGCCCTCACGATCTTTCTCGTCACCTATGCGGTGATCATCTCCGAGAAGGTCCACAAAACCACGATCGCACTCGCCGGTGGGATGCTGGTGATCGCGTTCCGCGTGCTCGACACCCATCAGGCGTTCGAGGCGATCGACCTCGATGTGATCTTCCTGCTCGTGGGGATGATGATCATCGCCAACACGATGGCCGACACCGGCGTCTTCCGCTGGATGGCGATCCGTTCTGCGAAGGCGGCAAACGGCAGCCCGATCCGCGTGCTGATCCTGCTGTGTCTGATCACCGCGGTCGCCTCCGCCTTCCTCGACAACGTGACCACGGTCGTGCTGATGGCGCCGGTGACACTCGTCGTCGCAGACACGCTGGGGGTGAAGGCCGTGCCGATGCTGATCGCGGAGGTACTCGCCTCCAACATCGGTGGCACCGCGACACTGATCGGCGACCCACCGAACATCCTGGTTGCCTCGCACGCCGACATCGATTTCCTCACGTTCGCGGTCAACGTCGGCCCCGTCGCCGTGATCGCGCTGGCCGCCTTCCTGCTCGTGCTGCCGTGGCTGATGCGAGGCCAGTTCGAGGCAGCGATCGACGCGCGCGGGCGCGTGATGCAGATCGACGACTCCCAGCTGATCACCGACCCCCGCATGTTGCGCATCGCGGGCGGGGTGCTCGGCCTCGTCGTGCTCGGCTTCCTCTTCCAGGGCCCGCTCGGGTACGAACCGGCGACGGTCGCGCTGATGGGGGCGACGCTGCTGCTGCTGATCACGCGGCAGGATCCGCACGAGGCTCTGCGTGAGGTGGAGTGGTCGACGCTCTTCTTCTTCGTCGGCCTCTTCATCGTTGTCGGCGGGCTCGAAGAGGTCGGTCTGCTCGAAGACATCGGCGAGTGGGCGGCGGATGAGACCGGCGGGTCGGCGGCCGCCTCTTCGATGCTGATCCTCTGGATGTCGGCGATCCTCTCCGGCTTCGTCGACAACATCCCCTACACCGCGACGATGCTGCCGATCGTGGAGACCATGTCGGGGGAGCTCGACGCCTCGGCCGCCCCGAACCTGCTCTGGTGGTCACTAGCGATCGGCGCGGACATGGGCGGCAACCTCACGATCGTCGCCGCCTCCGCGAACGTGCTGGTGGCGAACATCGCGGCCCGCAACGGCCTCAAGATCACGTTCTTCGAATTTTTCCGCTATGGCGTTCTGGCGACGGCGATGACGATGGCGATCGCCTCCGCCTATATCTGGCTGCGCTACTTCGCCTTCTAAGAGAGGCGTAGCCGACCGCGTTCGAGACCGCGAGGAGTACCCGATGACCGACAGCTTCGCCACCCGCCGCCAGCAGTTCAGTAAGGCGATGCGCTCCTCGGCGGCCCGCCCTGCCGTCGCCGTCTTCGCGGGCGGGCACGAGGTGATCCGCAACGGCGACGTGCCCTACGACTTCCGGCAGGACTCGACCTTCTACTACCTGACCGGCTTCGAGGAGCCGGATGCCGTCGCCGTGCTACGACCGGGCACGGACGAGCCGTTCATGCTCTTCGTGCGTCCGCACGATCCGCGGCGAGCAGTCTGGGACGGCCCGCGTGCAGGCGTCGAGGGCGCGATCGATCTGCACGGTGCCGACGCCGCCTACCCGATCAACGAACTCGCCGAGCGCCTCCCTCGCCTGCTCGCGCGCGCATCGACGCTTTACTTCGGGCTCGGCTCCGACGATGCGGTCGAGAAGGTAGTGAGGGGTGCGCCAAACGCCATCGAGGTGGTCGTCGACCCGTTCCCGCTGCTCGCACGCATGCGCCTGCGCAAGTCGACCGAGGAGGTCGCGCTGCTCCAGCGCGCCGTCGACATCACCGGCGTCGGCCTCGCTGCCGCGATCGGCGCGACGCAGCCCGGCATGTACGAGTACGAGGTGAAGGGCGTGCTGGAGGCGGAGTACCGCCGCAGCGGCTCGCCCCGCGATGGCTTCCCCGCGATCGTCGCCTCCGGCGTTAACTCCTGCGTACTGCATTACCCGCTCGCGTACGACCGCATTGAGGATGGCGAGCTGCTGCTGATCGACACAGGGGCGGAGACCGGCTTCTACGGAGCGGACGTCACGCGCACCTTCCCGGCGAACGGACGCTTCACGAAGGCCCAGCGCGAGGTCTACGAGATCGTGCTCACCGCCCACGCCGCTGGCGTCGAGGCGGTTGCGCCCGGCGCGCGCTTCGAGGATGTGCACCTCGCCGCGCTAAAGGTAGTGGTCGCCGGTCTTCGCCGCCTCGGCGTGCTGGAGGGGCGCACCGACAAACTGATCCGCGACGGCGCGTACGGGCCGTACTTCATGCACGGCACCTCGCACTGGCTGGGTCTGGACGTCCACGACGTCGGCAGTTATTGCGACGGCAACGAATCGATCGTGCTGCGGCCCGGCATGGTGCTGACGGTGGAGCCTGGCCTCTACTTCGGCCCGGGCGCGAAGACACCCCGCCATCTGCGGAACATCGGTGTCCGCATCGAGGACGACATACTGGTCACGCGCAACGGACGGCGTAACCTCTCCGCCGCGATCCCGACGGATCCCGACGAACTCGAGGCAATGGTCGGCGCAAGCGCCTAGCCGCTGGCGGCCAAGCGCTCAGCGCGGCCCAACCTTGAGTGGCCCCTCTGGGGCCTAGGCGGCAGCCGAGAACTTTGGCCGCATCGCCACGACGACGCCACGGATGTGGCCCGCGTCGCTGCGCTTTCTGCGCCAGCGGCCGTTCTTGTTGCGCGTACGTGGGATTAGCCCCCCGCCCGGTCCTCGGACATGTGGGACTCTGCCAACTCTGCGATCTGCCATGGAAAACCTCCCCGCTGAAGACGCGGCCGGGGAGATCACGGGCACTCTACCAATTGCGCATGTGTTTGCGCAAGTGCTCCGTACAAGCGCGATCCGAGAACGCAGCGCTATTCGTCGGAAGCTGTCCGCACTAATTGCTAATGTGTCTTGACAAGTTTGCTGTACGCGCTACAATCCCTCCCCTGCCACGCGTATTACGTAACGGTATGCGCAATTGAGCAGTTTATCGCAATGCGGGACTCCCTGACCGACCCCGCCCCTCGGGTTACCTGCGAACTGAGGCAGGCAACTCACCCCAGGAAGGCATCGTCATGCGCATCGCTCGCCACTTCACCACCGCCGGAACAGACGCCTACGAGGGTGTCGACTTCGAGCAACGCGAGTCGCGCATCGTCAACCCGGACGGCTCCGTCGTCTTCGAGGCTGCGGACATCATGATGCCCAAGGGCTGGTCGCAGGTCGCCGTCGACATCATGGCGCAGAAGTACTTCCGCAAGGCCGGCGTGCCCGCCGTGCTGCGTCCGATCGCTGAGGACGGCGTGCCCGAGTGGCTATGGAGCGCCGAGGCCGATCCAACGTCGGACGACACCGTCGGCGAGCAGGACTCGCGCCAGGTCTTCCGCCGCCTCGCTGGCACGTGGACGTACTGGGCGTGGAAGCAGAACTATTTCGACGGCGAGGAGGACGCACAGACCTTCTTCGACGAGCTCAGCTACATGATGGCGACCCAGCGCGCTGCCCCGAACTCGCCTCAGTGGTTCAACACCGGGCTGCACTGGGCGTACGGCATCGCCGGGCCGGCCCAGGGCCACTGGTTCGTGCCGGTCGATGGTGGCGAGCCGCAGCGATCGACGAGCGCCTACGAGCGCCCCCAGCCACATGCCTGCTTCATCCAGTCCGTCAGCGACGACCTGGTCAACGACGGCGGGATCATGGACCTCTGGATCCGCGAGGCCCGCATCTTCAAATACGGCTCCGGCACCGGGTCGAACTTCTCGCGCATCCGAGGCGAGGACGAGCCGCTCTCCGGTGGGGGCAGATCCTCCGGCCTGATGTCCTTCCTCAAGATCGGCGACCGCGCCGCGGGCGCGATCAAATCCGGCGGCACCACGCGTCGAGCCGCGAAGATGGTGATCCTGGACGTCGACCACCCGGACATCGAGCAGTTCATCGACTGGAAGTCGAACGAAGAGCAGAAGGTCGCCGCGCTGGTCACCGGCTCGCGCGTCGTGCGCCGCCACCTCAACGCCACCTTCGAGGCCGCCTCCGAGAGTTTCGATGTGGCCGCGAACCGGCCGCTGCGCCGTGCGCTCTCTCGCGCTCGTCGAGACGGGGTGCCGGAAGGTTACCTCCTGCGCGTGCTCCAGCTCGCTGCGCAGGGTGCCGCCACGCTCGAGTTCGCGGAGTTCGACACCGACTGGCAGGGCGAGGCCTATCAGACCGTCTCCGGCCAGAACGCCAACAACTCCGTCCGCGTCACTGCCGACTTTCTGAAGGCGGTCGACAGGGACGCCAATTGGGACCTGATCCGCCGCACCGACGGCGAGGTACATCGCACCGTGCGCGCCCGCGAGATCTGGGATCGTGTCGCCCGCGCCGCCTGGCAGTCGGCCGATCCCGGCCTGCAGTACGACACTACGATCAACGAGTGGCACACCTCGCCGGCGCAGGGCCGCATCGAGGCATCGAACCCCTGCTCCGAGTACATGTTCCTGGACGACACTGCCTGCAACCTGGCCTCGATCAACCTGATGCGCTTCGTCGACGCCGATGGCGTCTTCGACATCCCGGCTTACGAGCACGCCACGCGGCTGTGGACGGTCGTGCTTGAGATCTCCGTGCTGATGGCGCAGTTCCCCAGCCGCGAGATCGCTCAACGGTCGTTCGACTACCGCACGCTCGGCCTCGGCTACGCCAACCTCGGCGCGATGCTGATGGTGGAAGGCATCCCCTACGACTCGCCGCAGGCGCTGGCCTGGACGGGCGCACTGACGGCGATCCTCACCGGCGTCGCCTACAGCACCTCGGCCGAGATGGCCGGCGAGCTGGGCACCTTCCCGCGTTACGAGGAGAACCGCGAGGCGATGCTGCGCGTGATTCGCAACCACCGCCGCGCTGCCTACGGGGCCGCTCCAGAGGAGTACGAGGGCCTGACGGTGCTGCCGACGCCGATCAATAGCGACCACTGCCCGACCGACCTTCTCGCGGCAGCCCGCGAGTCGTGGGATCACGCGCTCGCACTGGGAGAGCAGCACGGCTACCGCAACGCACAGTCCACGCTGATCGCGCCCACCGGCACGATCGGGCTGCTGATGGACTGCGACACCACCGGTGTCGAGCCCGACTTCGCGCTCGTGAAGTTCAAGAAGCTTGCCGGCGGCGGCTACTTCCGCATCATCAACGACTCCGTGCCGGACGCCCTGCGGCGGCTCGGCTACACGCATGAGCAGGTCGCGGAGATCGTCGATTACTGCGCCGGGTCGGGGCTGCTCGAAGGTGCGCCGCACCTCAACCGCAACACGCTGGCGCAGCGCGGGTTTACACGGCCGGCGCTGGACGCGATCGACAAGGCGCTGAGCACCGCCTTCCACGTCAGCTTCGCCTTCAACCGCTACGTGCTGGGGGACGACTTCTGCCGTGACGCGCTGGGCTTCACCGACCTGCAGCTCGACGACCCGGCCTTCGACCTGCTGAGTGCGCTCGGCTTCTCGCCGCAGCAGGTGGACGAGGCGAATGACCACATCCTGGGTCGCATGACGACTGAGGGCGCCCCGCATCTGCGCGAGGAGCACTACGCCGTCCTCGACTGCGCCACCCGCTGCGGGAAGTACGGCACACGCTTCATTGAGCCGATGGCTCACGTACGCACGATGTCGGCCGCCCAGCCGTTTATCTCGGGGGCGATCAGCAAGACGATCAACATGCCGAACGAGGCGACGATCGACGAAGTGCGCGCCGTCTACGATGCCGCCGCCGAGGGCATGGTGAAGGCGCTGGCCCTCTACCGCGATGGCTCCAAGCTCTCACAGCCGCTGGCGGCCTCAATCACCGAGACCCTGACCGACGAGGAAGAAGACGCCTTCGAGGAGGGCATGGATCAGGCCACTGCGGCCGCCGGTGGCGGCGACCATCCCGCCATCGCGGAGGCAGAGCGGATCATCCGCTCGCTGCCCGCCACGCAGCAGGCGCAGCTGTTAAAGCTGTTCGGGGCAGGCGGTGACACAGAGGGACGCCGTCGCCTGCCCGCCCGTCGCCAGGGCTACGGCCAGAAAGCGCGGGTCGGCGGGCACGCCATCTACCTGCACACCGGGGAGTTCGAGGACGGCGACCTGGGCGAGATCTTCGTCTCCATGGCGAAGGATGGCGCGGCCTTCCGGTCGCTGATGAACTGCTTCGCGATCGCTGTCTCGATCGGGCTCCAGCACGGCGTCCCGTTGGAGGCCTTCGTCGATTCCTTCGTGTTCACGAAGTTCGAGCCGAACGGGATGGTGACGGGCCACGACCGCATCCAGATGGCGACATCGATCATCGACTACGTCTTCCGCGAGCTGGCCGTCTCCTACCTCGGCCGCGACGATCTGGCGCACCTCGGCCCGCTCGACCTCGCCGACGGCGAGACCGGCGAGGGCACAGCGGATGGGTTCTCGATGTCGCCGGGCGCGCTTGAGCCGGATGACGCCGGTGCAGGCTCGGGCGTGACTGCACCAGCACTGACCGGCGCGATCGCCGTCAGCGACGTGCTGGAGCCCGCTGGCGGCTCCAACGGCGCGGCTCCTGCGGCACGGCAGCCCGAGCCGGTACCCGTCGTCGCGACCGCCACAGCCACGGAGGTCCAGCCGTTGCCGATCGTCGATGCTGTCGTCGATGCCGTCGCCTCGGCAGCGCCGGCCCCGGCTGCGGGCGCATCGCCTGCGACCGCCTCGATGACCTCGCCGGAGATGGCGCGGCAGCGGGGCTTCGAGGGCGACCCGTGCGACGACTGCGGCCAGATGATGATGGTCCGCAACGGGACCTGCCTGAAATGCGTGAACTGCGGTGCCACCAGTGGGTGCAGCTAGCGAGACGAGGGAGGTTCAGCGATGAACAACGTACTGAGACGACTGAACGAGGATGAGTCCGGGCACGCGGTGCCACTCTACACCACCTTATTCGGCGCGCCCGGCGCGATCACCCTCACCGCGAGCATCGTCGGCGGCTGGGACGTGGTCACGATCATCGGGGGCGCGGCACTCACGGTTGCCCTCGCCCTCGCCGGAGTCGGCCGCCACATCAAAGTCGATTACGGCATCTTCGAAGAGCTCGATGACCTCTCCGAGCGCGGCGCGTGACGGCAGAAGAGCTGAGGTCGCGGGTGCAGGCAGACCTGCAGCACATCCCTCGCGGAGACATCACCCAGGACGTGTTGCGCGGGATCTAAACCCCGCAACGCCGTCGCGACCTCGCGATGTCGCCATCGACACCCAGCCACGTGACGCTGCTGTCCTCGGTGGTGACGATGCAACTGACGATCCCGAGCTTCCGCCCGCTCTACGACGCAACGTACTTCGAGGTGGCTGCCTAGACCCGGATGGTTGTCCCGCGGCCGTAGCCGCTATCGTCATCGGGTGAGACACGCATCGGACGACTCATGAGGCGCCACACGGCGCTCGGACTCACGACCGGGATCGCGCTGCTCGCTGCCGTGCTGACGGCCTGTGACGGCTCGACGGCGAGCGAGGACGACGCGGGCGTCGTGGGCAACTCGCCTCCGGCTTCGGCAACGGTCGCTGCTGCACCCACAGCCACTCCGACGCCCACGCTAACGCCCTCCCCACCGCTACGCCGACGCCCACCCCTCGCGTCGAGGGGCCGTTGACGCCGATCGGGGACCGCGACTGCGGTGCGCCGAACGACTTCCACTACACCGCCGCATATGACGGCCGGAGCGTCTTCGGCACCGGGGCCTTCTGCATCTACCACCCGCAGTCGGAGACGGTCGTCGCCGCCCTTGGCGAGGTGGCCTCGACAGCATCGGCTGCCCTCGACAGCGTGCACGCGACGGTCGGGATTGTGGCGGGCCGCACGATCAACATCTAGGCGCATGCAAGCTGGGGGGAGCTCGCCGCCATGAGTTGGCTGCCGATGTGGGCCGCCTTCGGCGACACGACCGGCATCTGGATGCCGTACACCCGCGCGCTGCACGACGACCCTCGGGTGCTGCTCCACGAGCTGGCGCACACCATGACGTTCCGCCAGTTCCCCGGCGCGAACAACCTGCTGGCCGAAGGCGTCGCAGAGTGGACGGCTCACGAGATCAGCAGCTGGGCCTTCTTCGACGCAGCGAAGGCCGACTCCTGCACCCAGTCGCTGTCCGAGCTGGCCTCGATGCGACCGATCCCGTTCGAGTGCCAGGGTGCGGCCGCACGCATCGTCGAACAACTCGTGAACCAGCACGGCGGCCTCGCCACGTACTGGGAGCCAGTGCAGGCGGCCTACGCCGACCCCGTCGGCGCCCCCGTCACGATCTACGGCCTCACCTGGGACGAGATCGACGCTCTCCACAGGTGAGGTGAGGCTCCAGCTCACTCGCCCGACGACCGCCGCCCGACGTACAGTCAGCGCGCTCGCGAGGGGCGAGCAAGGGAGGTGTCGCCGTGTTGGACGAGTTCAAGAAGTTTCTGCTCCGTGGCAATGTCATAGAGCTGGGGATCGCCGTTGTGATGGGGGTCGGGTTCAAAAGCGTCACTGATGCGCTGGTGAAGGATCTGATGACGCCGCTGATCGCGGCTGTCGGCGGGCATACCGACTTCTCGGCGCTGACGTTCGCGATCAACGGCAGCGAGTTCCTGTACGGGGACTTCACCAATGCCGTGATCTCGTTCGTGATCACCGCTCTCGTGGTCTTCTTCCTGATCATCACACCGATGAACCACCTGAAGGACCGCTACGCCGAGGAGGAAACACCCGACCCGACGACGAAGAAGTGCCGCTTCTGCTTCAGCGAGATCACGTTGCACGCCACTCGGTGCTCGCACTGCACATCGGAACTCTCCGCCGCGGCCTAGCAGCGAGGGCGTCGCGAGGCGACGAACGCCTGGCACCGGCCAACCGGCCGCGTTGTACCCTAGCTGAAGCGATCGGCGGAGGCTGGGCACAGTTGATTGAGATCGGTGGCGGGCTGCTTGCCGTGCTGGCGCTCGTGCTCGCCAATGGCTTCTTCGTCGCGTCCGAATTCGCGCTCGTCACCGTCCGTCGTACCCGCGTCGAGCAACTGGTCGAGGAGGGTCGGGCCGGAGCGCGCAGCGTCGCCGACGCCGTGCAGCACCTCGATTCCTACATTGCCGCGTGCCAGCTCGGCATTACCGTCGCCAGCCTCGCGCTCGGCTGGATCGGGGAGCCTGCGCTCTCCGGGCTGCTCGACACGCTGCTCGGCAATGTCGGCGCACATGCGGCTGCCGTTGCCGTCGCCTTCGTGTTGATCACCGCCCTGCACGTGATCGCCGGCGAACTGGCGCCGAAGGGGATCGCGCTGCAGTACTCCGAACGCACGGCGCTGACGATCGCCGGCCCGCTGCGGCTCTTCCGCGCGATCTTCCGCCCGGCGATCTGGCTGCTGAACGAGAGCGGCTGGCTCGTCGCCCGCCTGGTCGGCGTCAGCCCGGGCGGCGGCGAGTCGCAGCACCTCGGCGAGGCCGAGTTGCTGCTGGCGGTCGAGGATAGTGCAGAGGCCGGCGAGCTGGAGAGCACCGACCAGTTCTTGATCGAGCGCGTACTGCGCTTCGGCGACCTCACCGTCGAGCAGGTGATGGTGCCGCGCACCGAGTTGCTGGCGCTGTCGATCGAGACATCGACCGCCGACGCGCGGCGGTTCGTGGCGGAGTCCCGGCACTCTCGCTACCCGGTCTACCGCGAAAACATCGACAACGTTGTTGGCGTGCTGCATGTGCGCGACCTCGTGCTCGCGGAGGATCACCCCTCGATCGAACCGCTGCTGCGGCAGCCTCTGCTGGTTCCGGCGCTGGCCGGCGTGAACGAGATGCTGGCGCAGATGCGCGACCGTCGTACCCACTTCGCGATCGCGATGGACGAGTACGGCGGCACCGACGGCATCATCACGCTCGAGGACGTGCTCGAGGAGATCGTCGGCGAGCTGCAGGATGAGTTCGAGGTACCGGCCCCGACACCCGAGACGCGGCCGGACGGCGTCGCCCGCATCAGCGGCCTCGACAGCATCGACGTGCTCGGCGAGCTACTGGAGATCGAGATCGACGCAGGCGCGAACAACACCGTCGGCGGCTACCTCGTGGAGCGGGTCGGCAGCATCCCCACCGTCGGCGACACGATCGAGCTCGATCGCCACCGGCTGACCGTGGTGG
>DASCRM010000047.1:0-27856 GCA_034406555.1 Dehalococcoidia bacterium
CGCCAACACCGCCGCGCACGGGCAAGAAGCGCCCTTACATCGACACCTGGTGAGGCTGGTCTATCGGGGCCCTACCTACCGAGCCCCTATTTACGGCTCTTACGGCTGCCACTTGTCGCCCAGCCGCTCTTCCCACTCGAGGTAGGCGACCATCTGCTTCGGGGTTCGCGTGCCGCCCCCGAACGGGCGATCCATGCCGCCGCTCTCGAGCGGGAGTCCCGCCGAGGTCCATGCTCCGACGCCACCGTCGAGCGCTGAGGCCGGCCACCCCATCTGCGCCCACAGCGAGGCGGCGAAGATCGATCGCGCGCGCCCATCGCAGACGGTGACGATGCGTGCGCCGCGCACGGCGATCTGGTCGTCGCTGAAGGGCAGTTGGCCGCCGGGGATCGTGAGCGCACCAGGAATGTGACCGACGACGTACTCGCGCGTCAGGCGTACATCGACGACGTAGAGCGTCTGTTCGGTAGCGTTCGCTTGCAGGGCCTGCAGGTCTGCGACGGAGATCAGGTCGACCCCGTCCTGCTTCGCGATCTCCAGCGCGGCGCTCTCGGCGGTCTCGATCGCCTCAGGGGAATAGCGGGCGGGTCGTTGTGCCTGCGTGCCGGTCTCGAGCTGATGCCCGGCGAGCTGCCAACCCATCGTGCCGTTGCGTAGCGCGACGACGTTGGGGATGCCCATGCGCTGCAACTGGAATGCGCCGAGGATGCTGCGCGTGCGCCCGGCGCAGTTAACGACGACTGTCGCCCCCTCCGTCCGCTGTTTGGCGAGGATGTCTGTGATCTGGAGCGGCAGTTCGCCGCCGGGCACGCTCTGCCCGCCGGGGATACAGGCGCGTGTGAACTCGGCGGGCGTACGCGAGTCGAGCACGATCACGTTGTCGCCACGCTTCAGTTTTGCGGCCAGTTCTTTGGCCTCGATCTCCGGCACGGGCTCCTGCACCAGCAGCCGCTCGCCATGGTCTTTGCCGACGACGCTCCAGCCATCGATCACCGGTAGCCCGGCGCTGACCCAGCCGGCGTATCCGCCCTCCAGCCAGCGGACATCGGTGTAGCCCATCGCCTCAGCGGTGGAGATCGACGCCTTGCTCGACTCCTCGTCCGCGTGCAGCAGGACGATGGTGACCGACCGCACGGGAACCAGCGCAGCGAGCCGGTCGCGCAGCTCGCCCAGCGGGACGGTGGTGCTGTGGAAAATCTGGCCCGCACGATAGTCGTTGCCGGGACGCACGTCGAGTACGGCCTGCACCTCGGCGCTCGCCATCAGTTTCCGGAGGCTCTGCGGTGATATCTCCTGAGCCATGGTGGTGGTCCTGCCCTCGTTGCCGCGCCTCGGCCATCAGCGGCCAGCGTATCGCTTGTTGGTGAGGCCGGGTCTGTCCGATTCACATCTCCCGGACTTGAGATCGTTCAGTCGATGCAGGTGAATCCTGCCGAATACACCCATTGTGCGCCCCGAGCGCCGGTGCTGCTCGCGGGGCATCCCCGATTGGCACCCGTGATAGCCTCCGCCGGGTCATCGAGTCGAGGCGATGACCCGGCGGAGGAGCGCAGCCACAGCATGCCTGACCGCCAGCGAGCCCCCCGCGCCCCGTCCGTGACGCTGATCGGGGACTGCGAACTCGTCCTCGCGTCGGCGCTCGTCTTCAAGATGCTGCACTGGGATCTGCGGCTGATCTGCGACCCGGCGCAGCACGCGAGGGCGTGGCGCAAGCTCGGGGTCCTTGCGAGCGACGGCGCCATCAGCATCGACGAAGCGCGGGGCGACGAAGCGCGGCCCCCCGACATCCTCGTGACCTGCGGCACCGACGTTGCCCCGGACGGCATCGCGGGGCCACAGACGACGCACATCGAGCTGCTGGGCACGCGCTACGACGACGGCGACCAGTCGTGGCAGTCGTGCTCTGAGCTGATCGCCTACATGCGCTCCGGCCTTGCCTCGATCACGCGCGAGCGCGACGACGAGGGTCTGACCGGCGCCCCCTACCTAATCGCCGGGCGGCTGCCCGCCTTCTTCCTCGGCTGCCATGCGGCGATGGTCGCCTGTGCGGTGCTCGAAGCCGATGAACGCCCGAGCCTAATCACACTGACCGCACAAGAATGCATGCTGGCGACCCTGCACTCGGCCGCGGCGTTCGCACAGATCGAAGGCCGCGACATCGCTCGTGTCTTTGGCGGGCGCCAGGCGGGTGGCCGCTACCGCTGCACGGACGGCCAGCTCCTGATCTCGCTGCCCGACCCCTACCACTGGGAGAAGCTCGTAGGCGTCCTAGGCGACCCGGAGTGGTCGATCGGCGAGTGGTGGCGCGACCCGGCAGCGAGGTTTGCCAATAGCGATCTCTTTTCCGCGGGGCTGACGGAGTGGTGCCGTGACCAGACGTGGGCAGAGGCGATCGCGACGCTGCAGGCGGCCGGCATCCCCGCCGCCTACCTGGCCACCGCCAGCGACGTGCTGGCGAACGAGCAACTGGCGGCGCGGAACTTCTTGCTCGATGCACCTCCGGAGACGTTCCCCTTCGACCGGCCGTTTCGGATCACTTCGCGTGCTGCGGCGGGGGAGGGCGATGCGGAGCTCGATCGCGCTCCTCCGATCCTCGACCTGGCGCAGGTCGACCGCGAACGCCTGCCCCTGCGCGAGCTCCGCGTCTGCGACCTCTCGTGGGTCTGGGCAGGCCCTTTCCTGACACGGCACCTCGGGATGCTCGGCGCCACGGTGACCCGGGTGGAGAGCGCGCAACGGATCGATGTGCATCGCATGCTCGCGCCGTACGTCGCGGGCGAGGATCCGCAGCACGAACGCTCGTCGAGCCACCTCTTCACCAATCGCAGCAAGCTCAGCATCGGTGTCGATCTCAAGCACCCGGATGGGCTCGCGACCGTGAAAGACCTGATCGCGAACAGCGACGTGCTGATCGACAATTTCTCGCCCGGTACGCTCGACCGGCTCGGGCTCGACTTCCAGACCGTCGCCCGGCTCGCCGGCGCACGGAGTTTTGTCTACCTCTCGCTCTCGGGCTTCGGGGCGGGCGGCCCGTGGAGTGCTCACCGATCGTATGGTGCGCAGCTCGCCGACCTCACCGGGCTCTCCGCGTTGACCGGTAGCGGTGGCGAGCCCGTCTCTGTAGGGATCCCGTTCGCCGACCCCCTCGCGGGCACGTTCGGTGCCGCCGTGATGCTCAACGCGTTGCGCGAATCGCGCGAACAGAGGGCCCCGGTGCACATCGAAATCGCCCAGTTTGAGGTGCTCGTGGCAGGGCTTGCCGATGCGCTACTCGCCGGCGAAGCACAGGGCAACCGCCGCGCCGGCGATTTCCCGGGAACCGGCGTCTACGCGTCTGCAGGCGAGCAGAATTGGATCGCGATCGACGTGCGGGACGAGAACGCGATGCAGCGACTGGCCGAGGTCGTGGCCACCGTCGATGCCACTGATGCGACCGACCTCGAAGCGCACACCACCCGCTGGGCGGCTGCTCGTTCCGCCGAGGAGGCGGCGAACCTTCTGCGCTCGCGGGGCGTCGAGAGTACCGAGGTGCTCTCCACCGCCGAGCTGCTAGACGACGCCAGCCTGCTCGCCGCGGACTACTGGGTGCCGGCGCTCGCGGACGAGCACTCCGACCTGCGAGCGCACAACGCTCCGTGGCTGTTCGAAGGCGAGCGCAGGGCGAGCGTGCGTCCGGCACCTCGGCTCGGCGAACATACGGATATGATCGCCCGGTCGCTCGGCTACTCGGACACACGAGTCGCTGAGCTGAAGGCATCCGGAGCGATCACATGAGGCAGGCGCAGCAGCAGATGACGAGGCGAGCATGACTGAGACGCAACTTCCCGCGGCACCCGGCGTCGGCCTCCGGCTCGGCCCCACGCGCATCGCGACCACCGGCCAGCTAGTCCGGGGATACCTGAACAGCACCGGCGACCAGGGCTTCGCGGCCCATGCCGCCTCGATCAAACTGGCGACCGGGCTCGACATCGTCCCGCCGACGATGCTCGATCGGGACGTTGGCGCAAAGCTGGTAGCGGGCACCTATCGTGGTGGCTACGCACTGCACGCAGCGCAGACCTTCCGCTTCCACCGTCCGCTGGAACGCGACGCCAATTACTCGATCGAGGGCGAGATCGTCGACGTCTTCGAGAAGAACGAGATCGGCTACTTCACCGCCGAGGCGAGTTGTCTCTCCGAGGCAGGCGAGGCGGCCTTCACGTCCTCGTACACACGGGCATATTTGTTCCCGGGAAACCGCAACCCCGATCGCCAGGCGACACGGCCGAAGCCGTCACTCTCGGCGTACCTCGATCTGCACGGTGCGGACGCGGCCGCCGTCTTCCCGGCGGTGGGCAGCATGTTGGAGGGGACGCCTCGGCAGCTCACTCGCGGGCTGATGAACCTCTACTCGGGGCCGGGGTCAAACGTTCACACGGACATCGGCATCGCCCGTCGAGCCGGCAATGCCGACACGATTGTGCAGGGCTTGATGGCTACCTCGATGGAGTGCGAGCTCTACCGCGAGGTGTTCGGCGCTGCGTGGTACTCGGGCGGGGAGATCTTCGTCTCCTTCATCCGCCCGATCCTCGCTGACAGCGTGCTCACTGCCGTCGGTATGGTCGTCGACAACGCCGACGGCCGGATCGAGCTACGGACGGCCGTCTTCGACCAGCATCAGTTGCTGGTCACGGTCGGAACCGCAGGCTGCACGCTCGGCGACTGGTCGACTTAGGTCCTCTAGCCGTCAGCCGCCGAGCGCCTCTCGCTGGTGAGTCTTAGCGACGAACGATGCGGCCCCTGTAGAGCATGTCGGCGGCATCGACGACCGCGAACATCATCAGGATGTTCCAGATGTCGTGTGCGCCTGGGGCGATGCCGATGGCGTCCAGCGGGTCATATTCGATCGTCATGACAGCGATGACGCTGAACGCTGCCGCGACGATCCAGGTGACGAGGCGCTCAGCAGAGAACCCCATGCCGCTGATCGTCGGTAGAGCGCTGCTGATTAGCTCGTTGATCATCGAAGCAAGTCGTGACACTGCCAATCCGGCGACGAACAGGACCAATACTGCTTCCCACATGGATGTCCTCCAAATGTACATTCATGTTATCACGTGATGGATAACGAATCACGAACATCATACGCACATGTAAGTACAGCCCGTCAACACTTTAGGCGAGGCGGCGTCCGTACGGTGGGCGGCAGTGAATTCGGGGCGAGTCTGACTTCGATTAGCCGAGGCGGAACGGGATCCCGAGCTCCTTCGAGACCTGCTCGAACCAGTCGACTACCTCCGGGTGGTAGGGGATGCCCTTCTCGCGGCGCTGAATCTCTTCCTCGTGCTCCGGCAGGCCCGCGTAGTAGACGCGATCCTTGCCCGGTGCGGTCGGGCTCTCACGCAGCGCGCGCAGGTAGTCGTCCATGTCCTGCTTGAAGACATCGAGGTCGGTGAACGCCTCGATCTTGTAGGCGAGGAAGTGGTGGGCCTGCCCGCCTCGACGCTGCTGCCCGGCACCCTGCCCGGCGAGCACGGTGGTGAGGATCTCGATCATCACCGAGAGGCCGTAGCCCTTGTGCGATCCGATCTCGCGCGTCCCGCCCAGCGGCAGCAGCAGGAAGTCGTCCGGGATGTCCCCGTCCTCCATGATCGGCGCGCCGTCGGGGCCCGCGATCCAGCCCGGCAGTGTGCCGCGCTCCAGCCGCTGCGCCAGCCGGATCTTGTTGCCGGCAACCGAACTCATCGAGGCGTCGAAGATGAACGGAGGCTCGGTGAGGGCGGGCGCGGCGATGGAAATCGGGTTCAACCCCAGCATGGCGGTGGCCCCGCCGGTCGGCGCCATCGCGACGCCTCCCGCGGTCATCGCCACCCCGACCATGTCGTGCTCCAGCGCCATCGCCGCGTGATAGGCGGCGGCACCGAAGTGGCCGCCACTGGCGACCGTCACCGCGCCGATGCCGAACTGGTCGGCACGCTCGATCGCAATGCGCATCGCCTCCGGGCCGATCACGCCGCCGTGCGCGCCGTCACTGTCGATCGTGCAGACTGCCGCCGCCTCGCGCACGATGCTCCACTTCGGATTCGGGTTGATGCGCCCGGCCTGCAGGCCCGCGACGTAGGAGCGCAGCATGTTGCTGACGCCGTGCGAGTCGATCCCGCGCATGTCCGCGTAGAGCAGCACGTCGGCTGATTGCTTCGCGTCGTCGGCCGGCAGGCCGAGCGCGCGCAGGATGTCCTCGACGCTCGCCTGCATGGCGTCCGAGTTGACCCGGACCTCGATGTTGGCCGGGACGTGGAAGTGTTCAAGCATGGCGAATCCCCTTCATTCTGTGCTGGTTGTTCCGGCGGCTATTCGATTCGGCGGAGCTTGTTCAGCGACTTCAGCTCGCGAGGCGGTTCCAGCGTGCTGCCGTGGATCGTGAACGAGACCTCGCCCACGTAGACATCGCCGTGCGAATCGACTGCGATGCCGTGCGGGGCGATGAACTGGCCGGGCTCCGACCCCTCCTCCGGAGCGCCGAAGCGCGCCAGTAGCTCTCCCGAGGAGGCGTAGACGCCGACGCGATGGCCGATGCCGAGCGCGCCCTGCATCAACGCCACGCCGTTCAGCTCGCCGATGTAGATCAACCCGTCCGGGCCGACTGTCAGGCCGCAGGGCCGGTGAATGTCGTTCCAGACATCGAGCAGCGCTCCCGCCTGGTCGAAGACCTGCACTCGATGCGCCTCGCGGTCGGCGACGTAGAGGCGCCCGTCGGCGTCGATCCCGATGTTGTGCGGCACCATGAACTGCCCGTGGTCGATGCCGGGTTCGCCCCACGAGTTCAGCCGCTCACCGCCCGGCGAGTAGTGGTGCACGCGAGCGTTGCCGTAACCATCGCTGATGAAGAGGCTGCCGTCGAAGGCGACTGCGACATCGGTCGGGCGATTGAACGGCTCGCCGCTGAACCGCTCCGATGGCTCGTCGGGCGTGCCGATCGTCAGCAGCAGCTCGCCCTCCGGCGTCCACTTCGTGATCGTGGAGTGCCCGTCGTCGGTGCAGTAGATCATGCCGTCCGGGCCGATCGTGACCGCGTGGGTGCGAGCGCTGAAGACGCCGGCGCCGAAGGTGCGGATGAAGCTCCCGTCCGCTTCCATCAGGATCACTGGGTTGTCTGTGTTGCGGGTCATCAGGTAGACGCGATCCGCTGCATCGATCGCCACGCCGGGCGTCTCGTGCAGGGTCATCCCGACTGGAAGCTGCTCCCAGCCCCCGATCGCCTCGTACTGTCTCTGCTCGGTCGTGGTTGCCATTGGCGTTCCCCTCGCGTCGCGCGGCGAATGATACGCGGACGCCCTGTCGTCGTGGGACCATGGGCCAGCCGCGCCGGGTGGTTAGCGTTGGGCGAGTGCCGAGCCGGAGGCCACCAGCGCCACGCCAGCGACCAGCTCCGTGCCGACCGACTCACCGAGCACGATCGCGCTCAACACGACGCTGATCGCCGGCGTCGCGAGCTGAAGCGCGGCCACCCGCGAGGGCAGGAAGCGTTGCAGCAGCCAGGTGTTGCCCATGAAGCCGAAGCCCGCGATCACCACACCCTGGTAGAAGAGTGCGACCACGAGTTGTTCGGTGAAGATGTGCGGGTCGGATTCCGTCAGCAGGCTCGCCAGCACGAAGATGACCGTGCTGACCACCGTCTGCGCCATTAGCAGCTTGTGGATCTCGATGCTCTGCGAGGTCTGCGAGAGGTAGACCACCCGCGTACCGAGCAGCGCGGCGGAGACGAGCATCATCAGGTCGCCGGCCACGCCCGTCTCGCTCCCGAGATTCGACGAGAAGATCACAATCACTCCCGTGTAGGCGATCACGGTCCCCGTAGCCCGGCCCACCGAGAGCCGGTCGCCCGGCACGAGGAAGTGAGCGATCACGCCCGTCCAGAGCGGGAACGTTGAAATGATCACGGCGGCGTGCCCTGCCGTGGTCTTGTCCTGCCCGATGTTCATGAACACGATCTGCGCGGCGAAGAGCACGCCGAGGCCCGTAAGCGGCACCCACTCGCCCCGCCCCACCCGTAGCGATTGCTTCGTGGCGAGCGCCCACAGCAGCACGACCGCGCCGCCGAGCACCGTGCGCATCCACGCCAGCCTCAGCGGCGGCGCATCGCGCAGCCCGGCTTTGACGGAGACCGAGTTTCCGCCCCACAGCGCAGCCAGGATCACCGCAAAGACTGCGGCCCGGCCGCTCAGCGGTCGCCGTTGGTCGGTGGCCATGGATGTGCTCCCTATTGTGAGGTCACTACGGTGACGGAACTCTCGATGCCCCGGGATTTGGCACGGAGGAGTCAGGACGCGCTGCACGTCCGTTTCTCGTGGGTGCCCTTGTAGAGAGGGTGCAAGCAGTATACTAGCGCCGATTGCAACTGCGAGTCGGGTGGGGCTACGGTCCGCGCAGCCGTCGCAGGTTGACGAACACCTCGCTGTCGATCAGCAGCGAGGTGTTAGCGTAGGCGGCGAGCCTGCACAGGGCCCCCCGCCGCGCTAAAATGCCTCCACTCGCCCGCCGTCGGCGGACGCGATCGTAGGAGGAGCGCGACGTGAAGTTCAGTGCACAGGTCAACTGCTATCGGACAGAGTGGGACGACATCCGCTCCGTGCTGGAAGTGATGGACGCGGGTTGCTGGCACGGCGTCTACTACGCCGATCACTTCGTACCCCCGAACGCCCCTCGGACGGATGAACCGCTGACCGCGTATGAGGGCTACTCCGCGATTGCGGCGGCCGCGGCGATCACGGAGACGCTGGAACTCGGCCATCTCGTACTTGGAAACACCTACCGCAACCCCGCGCTGGTCGCCAAGATGGCCGGCACGATCGACCACATCTCGCACGGTCGCTTCACCGTCGCGATCGGCGCCGGCTGGTTCAAGCGCGAACACGAGGCTTACGGCTGGACCTTCCCGGAGATGCGCGAGCGCTCCGACCGCCTGGAGGAGGCCACCGCGATGCTGCGCGCGCTCTTCACGGCGAACAACGAACCGGTCGACTTCGCGGGCAAGTACTACCAGCTCGACCAGGCGCCGTTCTCGCCCGGTGGATTCGAGGGCCGGCAGATCCCGATCATGATCGGCGGCACCGGCGAGCGACGCACATTGCGCACGCTCGCGATGTACGGAGACGTGCTGAACGTCGATGGCTGGGCGGGACGGGGGATGTCCGTCGAGCTCTACCGGGAGAAAGTGGCCGTGCTGAACCGGCACTGCGAGCAGGTGGGACGGGACCCCTCCGAGATTCGCCACACGCTGCTGATCCCCACGCGGCTGAGCGACGAACAGGCCGACGCCGATGAGTTCATCCAGCTGATCGGACCGAATACCGTCGCCGGCAACGCCGACTACATCGTGCAGCGGCTTGGCGAGTTCGCCGAAGGCGGGGTCGATGAGGTGATGATTGGGGGCATCCCGAACACCGCCGAGGACTTCCAGCGCTTCGAGGACGACGTGATCGCTGCCTTCGACTAGCCTCCCCCGGCCGCCCTCGCGTCGCTGTCGGGCTCCCTGCTGTGGGGCCTCTGCATTTCGCTATCCTGATCGGCAATGACGCAGGGACAACCCCCCCGGGCAGCCTTCGGACGGGGACATCGTCGCGAACTATCGCCTCGGGCGACAGCTCGGCGCGGGCGGCCTGGGCACGGTCTACGAAGCGACCGATGTGTGCAGCGGCTCGCGCGTCGCGATCAAGCTGTTGCCCGCTACGCGGGCGTCCGACGACGCGTTCCGTGAGCGCTTCGTCGGACGCCCATGTCGCTTCACTGCTGCGTTCGCTCTACACCGTTCCGCTGCTCGACTCCGGCACGGAGGGCGTCTTCTTCTTTCTCGTCATGCGCTACGTTGAGGGCGAGACGGTGCTGGAAGCGCTGGAGGCGGGGCCGATGGAGCCGGCACGGTAGCCGCGCATCGCCGCGCAGGTCGCGCGATCGCTGGAAGAGGCGTAGCTGAAGGGCACCGTCCACAGCGACATCAAGCCCGACAACATCATGCTCGCCGCACCGGGCGACTCCGCGCAGGTGATGGACTTTGGCATCGTCCGGCAGGAAGGGGGCGGCGGGCTGACGGCGACCGGCGCGTTCATCGGCACACCCGACGCGCGCTCCGACATCTACTCGCTGGGTGTCTCGCTCTTCCACAGGCTCTCCGGCTTTCCCCCTTCGCCGGCGACGCGCTGGACGTGCTGCAGCAGCACCGCCACAGCGATCCGCCGGCGCAGATGCTGACCGGTCCGCAGCACGACATCTGCGAGGTCGTGCTGCGCTGCATGGCGAAGAGCCCCACCGACCGCTACCAGTCCGGCTCCGAACTGGCCGGCGTGCTCGAGCGGCTGGCCGAGCGTGCGTGCAACCGGTGCGACGAGACGCTGGCGAGTGTGCCGACGGAGGCGATCACGCGCAGCGGTGCATCGCCCGCCAGCACGGGTGCGGTCACGATCTCCCTCGGCAAGCCCACGGTCAGCTCCGCGCTCTTGCCGGGCGTTCGCAGGAAGAGCTACGAGCTGGAGTTCCAGAACGCTGCATCGAGCCAGGTCGAACTGAGACTCGCTGCCTCGGCCGACGAGATCGATTTTGAGCTGCCGGAACGTGTGCCCATCGCATCGAATGAGAGCGCGACAGTGGCGGTACGCCTCAGCCCGCGCCGCCGCCGCTGGCGAGGTGACACGCGACTGCTGCCGTTCAACGTCACCGCCGGCGAGTTCAAGGACCGTCCGGAGCGATGGGCGCCGTACGCGGGCGGGGCACTCTTCTCCGTCGCCGGGGTCGTGTTCGCGCTCATGATCTCCCTCGGTGGTGGCGACGGTGGCGAGGGTGCCGAGGGGCCGCCACCGCCGGTACGGCCCACGCAGCAGGCCGGCGCGACCAACGCGATTCGTTGTCGGTCGTCCTCGGTGCCCTCAACGAGGTGGACGGTTTCCGTCACGTCAATGGCCACGAGAGCAACATGGTCCCGTCCGAGCGTGCTGGACCATGTTGCCGCAAGCTGCCCCCCGTCGGTGCGCTCGTTCGCTTCGCCTACTTCACGCTCGACGACGGTCTGCTGCGAGGTACCACGAGCCCTGTCGAGGTCACCGTCGAGTACTTTGATGATGGCGACCACCAGTGGTGGGTGGAGTACGACGGACTGGAACTTTCTGGGGCTCGAGTTTCCTGGAGTCGGCGCTGCGCGTTCGCTTATCGACGACCTCTGACTGGGCGTTGCTGGAGCTGCCGGCGGCGCTTGTGCGCGACGTACGGCTCGTTGAGCCGACCAGCCTGGCGGAGGGCTGGCTCGCCGCGCCGGCAGACGGCGTGCGTTTCCAACAGACGATCCCGGAGGCGCTGGCAGGAGGCGAGATCGAGCTAATCGTCGACATCAACCTCGCTCCGAGCGTGTTGCAGGATGGCGTTCCGCTGACCGTGTCGAGCGACGATATCGGGAGCTCAGTGATTCGCTTGCTCGCGGTCGATGGTGAGCAAGCGCAGCTGATCGCCGAAGTGGTGTTCGAGCCCGAGCGGGATGGCCCGCTCGCGTTCTCGATCGCGGCCGACCGGGCTGTTCCCACAGTTCGTGCAGCCGTGAGCGGGTGCTGACCCGCGGCTAGATCGCCTGCGGCGTGTCGACGTGCGTCGGTACGCCTTCGTCCTCGAAGACGCGGTCGATTGCCGCTCGGTCGTCGTCGCTCAGTCGCCAGTCGGCGGCAGCAACGTTCTCGCGTAGCTCGTTCTCGTTGCGCATCCCGACCAGCGCCACGGAGACGGCAGGGTTGCCCAGCACCCACGCGAGCGCCATCTGAGGCAACGACTTGTCGTAGTCCGCCGCGATCTCCTTCAGTCGCTCAGCGACGCGCAGCTCCTTCGCGAACGGCTCGGGCTCGAACAGCGGCAGCTCGAAGGCCTTGCCGCTGCTGCGCCAGTCCCAGTCGACGAAGGTCGTCTCCGGCGTGAACGCGCCCGACAGCAGCCCGAAGCCCAGCGAGCCGTAGGCCATGAACCCCGTCTCGCCCGGCAGGCAGTAGGGCAGCACCTCTGCCTCCATGCGCCGGTCGAAGAGGTGGTAGCCAACCTGGTTCGCGGCCACATGCCCGTGGCGTTCGCACTCCTCCAGCATCTCGACGTTGAAGTTGGAGACGCCGTAGTGGCGGATCTTGCCGTCACTCTTCAGCTGCTCTAGCCCTCGCATCGTCTCCTCGAACGGCGTGTTGTGGTCCGGCCAGTGGATCAGCAGCAGGTCGATCACATCGGTGTCGAGGCGACGCAGGCAGCCCTCCGCACGCTCGATGATGTGGTCGTACGTCGAGTTGCGACCGGTCACCTTGCCGTCGTCGTCGTACTGGAAGCCGACCTTCGTGACGAGCGTGACCTCGTTGCGGCGTGAGCCGAGCGCCTTCGCCAGGATCTCCTCGGAGTGGTAGGGGCCGTAGACCTCGGCGGTGTCGAAGAGCGTGATGCCGTGGTCGATCGCCGCGTCCACCGCGCTGCTCGCCTCGCCGACATCGATCTCGCCGTACGACGTCGTGCTCATCTCCCACGTGCCGAAGCCCAGCGTCGAGGTGACGAGGTCTGTGTTGCCGATTGTGCGTTGTTCCATACTGCCCCCCATTCGCCGCAGTCTATGTCGCGAAGTCCCGAATGCGCGCGGTCGGCGCTGAATGAGCGCTTCGGCACATCGCGTATCCTATGCGAGTTGCCCCGTGGTGGAGTTGAGGAGCAGTCCGATGCCACTCTCGAAAATACTGGTCGCCAACCGTGGCGAGATCGCCGTGCGAATCTTGCGAGCGGCCGCCGAGCTGGAGATCGAGACGGTCGCCGTCTACTCGGAAGACGACGCTCCCTCGCCGCACGTGCGCAAGGCCAACGAGGCGCACGCGCTGGACGGCGTGGGTGCGCGAGCGTACCTGGACATCGAGCAGATCGTGGCCGCGGCCGTGGAGCGTGGCTGCGACGGCATCCACCCCGGCTACGGCTTCCTCGCGGAGGACGCCGCTCTCGCGCGGGCCTGCACCGAGGCCGGAATCAACTTCATCGGGCCTTCGGCGGAGGCGCTCGAGCTCTTCGGCGACAAGACGCGAGCGCGCGCACTCGCCGCCGCGGAGGGCGTCCCGGTGCTGGCGGGCAGCGAGGGTGCCGTCAGCCTCGACGAGGCGCAGGAGTTCTTCGGCGACCTCGGCGCGGGCGGGGCGATCGTGATCAAGGCGGTCGGTGGGGGTGGGGGCCGCGGTATGCGCGTCGTCGTTGACGCCGGCGAACTGGCCTCCGCGTATGAACGCGCGCGTTCGGAGGCCGGCGCGGCCTTCAGCAACGACGAGGTCTACGTGGAACAGCTCGCCCCGCGTTCTCGCCACATCGAGGTGCAGGTGATCGGGGACGCCACGGGCGGGATCAGTCAGCTCGGCGAGCGTGAGTGCAGCGTCCAGCGCCGCCACCAGAAGGTCGTCGAGATTGCACCCAGCCCCAGCCTCACGGCAGAGCAGCGCGATGCGATTGCGGCCGCAGCGCTGCGCGTTGCCACGGCGGCGAACTACCACAGCCTCGGCACGATCGAATTCCTCGTCGATCTCGAATCAGCGGACAGCTTCGCCTTCATCGAGGCGAACGCGCGGCTGCAGGTGGAGCACACCGTCACGGAGGAGGTCACCCGAGTCGACCTCGTGCAGGCGCAGCTCCGCATCGCGGGCGGTGAGACGCTCGCTGAGATCGGGCTCGACCAGCCCTCGCTGCCGGCCGCGCGCGGCTACGCGATCCAGGCCCGCGTCAACGTCGAGCGCATGGAGCCCGATGGCAGCGTGCGCCCATCGGGCGGCGTGCTGACGACGTTCGAGCTGCCCGCCGGCCCGGGCGTGCGCGTCGACAGCTACGGCAGGCAGGGCTACACCACCAACCCGAACTTCGACTCGCTGATCGCGAAGGTGATCGGGCACTCGACGTCCGGCTTGCCGGAGGCGATCCAGCGCACACGGCGGGCGCTCGAGGAGTTCGAGATCGGCGGCATCGAGACGAACATTCCGTTCCTGCTGAACGTGATCGAACACGACGACTTCCTCGCTGGCACGGTGCACACGCGCTGGGTCGAGGACGAGATCGCCACGCTGGCGACGCCGCGCGAGCAGGCGGACGAGGCCGGCGGCACGAGTCAGGCTGGCGCGGAGATCGACGTACGCGACCCGCTGGCGTCGCTCGAATACTTCCGCTCGGGTGATGGCACCCGTCGCTTCGACTCAGCCGAACAGCCGGTCGTCGTCGGCCCGCCGAACACGCAGCCGGTGCCCGCGCCGCTGCAGGGCACGGTGACGGAGCTGCAGGTCAGCGAGGGCGAGATGGTGCGCGAGGGGCAGCAGCTCTTCGTGATGAGCGCGCTGAAGATGGAACACCTCGTGTTCGCAGAGAGTGGCGGGATGATCCGCCAGATCACCGTCTCAGTGGGCGACACCGTCTTCGAGGGCCACCCGCTCGCCTTCCTCGAAGTGATGGGCGCCGGCGATGCGATCGAGGAGGAAGCGACCGAGGTCGACCTCGACTACATCCGACCGGAGTTGCAGGCGCTCTTCGACCGCCGCCAGTTCTCGCTCGACGAGAACCGCCCGGAGGCGGTCGAACGCCGGCACAGCCGCAACCGCCGCACCGTGCGAGAGAACATCACGCAACTGATGGACGAAGGCAGCTGGGTCGAGTACGGCGAGCTGGCGATCGCGTCGCTGCGACGCCGTTACTCGGTCGAGGAGCTGATTCGCAAGACCCCGGCCGATGGCCTGGTTGCGGGCATCGGATCGGTGAACGGCGACCTCTTCGACGAGGGGCGCGCACGGACGATGTTCATCTCCTACGACGACACCGTCTTCGCGGGGACACAGGGCGGGGTCGGGCACATCAAGACCGACCGCATGCTTGAACTGGCGAACGAACTCTCGCTGCCGCTGATCTTCCACGCGGAAGGTGCCGGTGGCCGCTCCGGGGGCGGCGATAGCGATAGCGGGCGTGGCTTCGGTGGCACCGTGCAGACGTGGGAACGGCTCGGGGAGATGAGTGGCAAGTTGCCGATGATCGGCGTCACGGCGGGATGGTGCTACGCCGGCAACGCCGCGATCCTCGGCTGCACCGACATCATCATCGCCACGGAGGACGCATTGATCGCGATGGGCGGCCCCGCCGTGATCGAGGGCGGCGGCATGGGCGCCTTCCTGCCGGAGGAGGTCGGCGCGGTCTCGGACCTCGCTGAGGCCGGGACGGTCGACATCGTCGTGAAGGACCACGACGAGGCGATCGCGATCTCGAAAAAGTGCCTCTCCTACTTCCAGGGCTCGATCGACGACTGGGAGTGCGCCGACCAGCGAACGCTGCGCCACATCATCCCCGAGAACCGGCTGCGCAGCTTCGACATCCGCGAACTGATCGAGGGGCTGGCCGACAAGGATTCGGTGCTCGAGCTGCGGCCCGAGTTCGGCATCGGCATGGTCACCGCGTTCGTGCGCATCGAGGGCAAACCGTTCGGCCTGACGGCAAACAACAATGCCTACATCGGTGGCGCGATCGACAGCCCGGGCTCCGACAAGGTCGCGCGCTTCTGGCAGCTCTGCGATGCGTGGAACATTCCGATCATCTCGCTGGTTGATACGCCGGGGATGATGATTGGGCCGGATGTCGAGAAGACGGGCCTGATCCGCCACTGCAGCAGGCTCTTTGTCACCGGCGCGAACCTGGAGACCGCGCGCTTCAGCGTGATTTTGCGCAAGGGCTACGCGCTCGGCTCGCTGGCGCAGCTCACGGGCAGCTCGCGCGCCGCGATCTTCACCGTCGCGTGGCCCACCAGCGAGCACGGCGGCATGAACCAGGAGGCGAGCGTCCAGCTCGGCTACCGCGAACAGCTCGCCGCGATCGAGGAGGTGGAAGAGCGCGCCGCCGAATATGAGCGGCTGCTAGTCGGCGCCTACGAGCGCGGAGGCGCGCTCAACGTGGCTTCCACCTTCGAGATCGACAACGTGATCGACCCGGCCGAGACGCGACACTGGATCACCCAGGGGCTGAAGTCGGTGCCGAACGCCGAGCCGCTGAGGCGCGGGCGGCGGCATTTCCTGGACACGTGGTAGGTTTCGACTATCAGGTGTCGGCCCAGAAGTTGAGCCGCTAGGGCTGCTTCACCAACCGGATGTACGGGAGCGGTGACTCCCAGCCATCGGGGTACTTCGCTTCGGCGTCCTCGTTGGATACCGACGGGACGATGATCACATCGTCGCCCTGCTCCCAATTGGCCGGTGTCGCCACCTGCTCCGTGGCCGTGAGCTGGCAGGAGTCGAGGATGCGCAGGATCTCGTGGAAGTTTCGGCCGGTCGTCATCGGATAGGTCAGCGAGACCTTGATCTTCTTGTCCGGCCCGATGATGAAGACCGAGCGCGCCGTCGCGTTGTCGGCCGCGGTGCGCTCCTCGGACGTGTCGCCCGCGTCGGCCGGCAGCATGTCGTAGAGCTTCACGACGTCCAGGCTCGGGTCACCGATCAGCGGGTAGTTGACCGCGTTGCCCTGTGAGGCCTCGATGTCCTTCGACCAGCTCTCGTGGTCGCTGACGCCATCGACGCTGATGCCGATGATCTTGCAGTCGCGCTTGTCGAAGTCGGGCTTCAGGCCCGCAACCGCGCCGAGTTCGGTCGTGCAGACCGGCGTGAAGTCCTTCGGGTGCGAGAAGAGCAGCGCCCAGCCGTCACCGATCCAGTCGTGAAAATTGATCGTGCCTTCAGTGGACTCCGCAGTGAAGTCCGGTGCCGTGTCGTTGATTCGTAGAGACATTCATTCCCCCAGCCAAGTACGCATCCTGTGCGGACGCTCGCGAAAATTCTCGCCGTCGCTGCCAGCCGATTCTGACGAGCAAGCCAGCACGTAGAGAACGCAAGAAGGATACGCCGAGCGCAGCGTGATCGCCGTCACACTTCGCCCACGTCCGCCGATCGAGGCGCAGCTACGCTCCGCCCTCGCCTAGCGCGCCGCGAACCAGTCGAGGCTGCCGCCGATGCGCTCCATCCGCTGGTCGATGCGCGAGCGCGAATCCTCGTGCGTGAAGATGAAGCCCTCGTTCGCGCGCACGCCGTCGAGGACGATGCGACCCACCTCGTCGGCGGCCATCCCGGAACCGGCGCGGCCGGGCTCCTCCATGTCGTGGCCCTCGCCCAGATGCTCAGGGCGTCCGCGCTCTGCGCCCCAGATCTGCGTCGATACGGGCCCCGGGCAGAGCACGGAGACCCCGATGCCTTCGGCGGCCAGCTCTGCGCGTAGCAGCTCCGAGTAGACGACGACCGCCCCCTTCGACGCGCTGTAGACGCCCAGGTTCGCGTCCGCCCGCGGAGCCAGCCCGGACATCGAACCAGTGTTGACGATGTGCGATGGCGCCGCGTCGCGCAGGTGCGGCAGGAAGGCGCGCACTCCCTCAATCATCCCGTGCAGATTGACGTTGAAGATCCATTGCCAGTCCTCGGCGCTCGACTCCGCCAGCGTCGCGCGTGTCATCACCCCGGCGTTATTCACCAGCAGATGCACCTCGCCGAAGGTCTCGATCGTCGTCGCGGCGAGGCGTTCGAGTTCGCTTGCCTGCGAGACGTCGGTGCGGCAGACGGCGACACGGCCCTCGGTTGCTCGCAGCTCGGTCGCCACCGTCTCAAGCGCGGGCTCGTCGATGTCGGCCAGCACGACGCTCGAACCAGCCTCGACGAGCATGCGCGCGATGCCCGCACCGATGCCGCTGGCCGCGCCGGTGATCACCGCGACGCGGTCGCGGAACGGGTCTGTTGCTTCGTTGGTCATGGTGGCCCCCCCACTCGGCGGGGATGATACGCGCCCGGTGCTAGTCGGTGACTGCCAGCGCCTAGAGCGGCCAGAAGATCAGGATCAGCGGCACCGAGACCGCGGCGACGATCCCCTCCAGCGGCAGTCCCATGCGCCAGTAGTCGCCGAAACGGTAGCCGCCCGGCCCCATCACGAGGATGTTCGACTGGTGGCCGATCGGGGTGAGGAAGGCCGCCGAGGCTCCGATCGCCACGGCCATCAGGAACGGGTCCGCCGAGACTTCCAGCCCCTCCGCGACGCTGATCGCGATCGGTGCCATCAGGACCGCCGCCGCCGCGTTGTTCACCACGTCCGAGAGGAACATCGCCGCGACGAGCACGATAGCGAGGATCGCCCACGACGGCAGCCCGCTCCCGGAGCTGACCAGCACGTCGGCCATCTTCGCCGCGCCGCCCGTCTGTTCCAGCGCCTGCCCGACCGGGATCATTGCCCCGAGCAAGACGATCACCGGCCAATCGATCGCGTCGTACGCCTCGCGTACGGAGACCAGCCCGGCCAGTCCCATCACCAGTGCAGCGGCCGTGATCGCCACCTGAATCGGGATCAGCCGCAGCGCGGCAGCGAGGATCAGCGCGCTGGCAAAGATCAGCACCGCCACTAGCACGCGAGGAGGCCTGCCGAAGCTGATCCCACGCTCCGCGAGCGGCAGACAGCCGAGGAACGCCAGCGTCCCTGCCATCGCTCCCGCCGGCCCCTGCAACAGCAGCACGTCGCCGGCCCGCAACGGGTTGTTGCCGAGCCGCGCCCGCTGTTGCGAGCCCTGCCGAGCGACGGCCAGCAGGTTGATGCCGTGCCGGCGGCGCAGGTTCAAGCCAAACGCCGTACGACCGACCACCCGAGCGCCGGGCATCACCACGGCCTCGGCCAGCTCGATCTCCTCGGAGCCCAGCAGCTCGGCCGGCAGCTCGACGCTACCCACGGCCTCCAGGCCCGCCGCATCGATCAGCGACTGCAGCGCGTCGGTGTCGAGCTCCACCGTCAGCACGTCGCCCGCCCGCAGCCGCTCGAAGCTCGATGGGGCAGGGCGGCGTTCTTCGTCGCGGAGCACGGAGACGATCACGATGTCCGCCTCGACTGCCGCACCGACGTCGCGCACCATCTTGCCGACCATCGGAGAGTCGGCCGGGACGCGTACCTCCGTCAGGTAGTTCTCGACCTCGAACAGCGCCTCGTCGGACGATCGCTCATCGCGATGCGGGATCAGCCGCCAGCCGACCAGCGAGATGAACGCCACCCCTGCCACCATCACGCCAAGCCCGACCGGGGCGAAGTCGAACATGCGGAACGGGTCACCGCCGCTCTGGGCACGGAAACTGGCGATCACGATGTTCGGCGGCGTCCCCACCAACGTCACCAGTCCGCCGAGCAGCGAGCCGAACGCGAGCGGCATCAGCAGCATCGATGGCCGGTTGCCGGCCGCGCGGGCGACCCGGATCGTGACCGGCATCAGCAGTGCCAGCGCGCCGATGTTGTTCATGAACCCCGAGAGCACCGCCACCAGCCCGGTGCTGGAAGCGACCTGAGCCGTGGGGCGCCCCCCGGCGTGTGAGAGCCAGCGCGCCAGCATGTCGACCATGCCGGAGTTCTGCAGCCCCCGGCTCACCACCAGCACGGCGGCCACGGTGACAACCGCCGGATGGCCGAATCCGACGAACGCGGTCTCGCCCGGCACGATGTCCGTGAGCACCAGCGAGAGCAGCGCGATCAGCGCGACGACGTCATAGCGCCAGCGACCCCAGATGAAGAGGCCCAGCGTGGCAGCGAGGACGGCGACTACTACTGCCTGGTCTTGAGTCACAGCTGCGCTCCCGCTCTCATGAGGGCGCAGCCTACCAGTGGCGGTGCGTAGGCGGCCTCGGGTCGCGATGCCCACTATCCTCGATGCTGAATCTCGCCAAGAGGGGACAACATGGACTCAGAGGCTGCACCCGGGCAGATCGTGATCCTGAACTGCGTTCCCCGCTCCGGGGAATCGAGCATCGCACTGGTGATTCAGGAGACGTTCGATGGCGTCTGGATGAACCTCGGCGTCGATAGCTTCGTCAGGCACGTCACTCCGGAGCTCCACCGGCCCGGCATCGGGCTCCGCCCCGGAGGAGAGAACCCCGACATCGAGCCAACCGTCGTGGCGCTCTACGCCGCGATGCACGAGTCGATTGCTGCCCACAGCCGGATTGGCCTCAACGTCGTCGTCGATGTCGGCCATCACGACGGCTACTCACAGCCGCGTGGCATCCTCGTCGACTGCGCGCGGCGTTTGGCGGATCTCCCGGCGCTGTTCGTCGGCGTGCGCTGCCCGATCGAGGTGATCATGGCGCGTCGCAACGTCGGTCAGCCGGGGCGCGAAGGTGGATATGTCCGAGGCACGGACGACGACCCAGTACCCGCCCCCGTCCGGCGGTGGCAAGAGGCCGTCCACGACCCCGGCATCTACGACCTGGAAGTGGACACGGCCGTGCTCAGCCCGCAGCAGTGCGCGGAGATGATCTGGTAGCGGCTCGACGCTGGCCCGCCACCGGCGACCCTGCAGGAGCTGGCCGCCCGCTAGCCTCGCGGCAGGCCGAGCCCTCGTGTGGCGATCACGTTGCGCTGAATCTCCGAGGTGCCGCCGCCGATCGTCGCCGACACCGACGAGAGGTACATCGTCGGCCAGCGCCCACGCATCTGCGCGTAGTCGCCCTCGCGGTCGCGCACGCCGCCGTACGCGCCCAGCAACTTCGTCGCCGTGCGCGCGATGCGCTGGCTGAACTCGGTCGAGAAGACCTTCGTCATGGAGGCCTCGTAGTTCGGGATCTGTCCGCGTGCCTGCATCGAGATCACGCGCTGCGAGAGCGTCTTCGCGACGCTGGCCTCGATGTAGCGGTCGGCGAAGTCGGCCCGCGCCTGCTTGTTGCGGCTCATCGTGGATTTCCCGCTCTCCGCCTGCTCTTCCTCCACCAGGAAGTCGCGCAACGAGTTGAGCATCAGCTCCTGACCGACCGCGAGGCCGATCGAGGAGCGTTCGAAGTCGAGGTGCGTCGCGCCGACGTACCAGCCCCGGTTGATCTCCCCGACCACGTTCTTCACGGGCACGCGCACGTCCTCGAAGAAGACCTCATTGAAGCCGCTGGCACCGTGCATCTGCTCCAGCGGGCGCACGGTGATGCCAGGGGTCTCCATGGAGAACAGCAGGTAGCTGATGCCGCGATGCTTGGGCGCTTCCGGGTCGGTGCGCACCAGCGCGAAAATCATGTTTGCCGTGTGCGCACCGGAGGTCCAGATCTTCTGCCCGTTGATCACAAAATCGTCACCATCACGTCTCGCCCGCGTCTGGAGCGAGGCGAGATCGGAGCCGGATCCCGGCTCGGAGTAGCCCTGGCACCAGCGCGTCTCGCCCGTGACCATCGGCGGCAGGAACTGCTTCTGCTGCTCTTCCGTGCCATGGACCATGATCGTGGAGCCGACATCCGGGACGCCGAGGCGAGGCGAGCGTGTCTCCGCGAATGTCTCGCTGAGGATGAACTGCTCCATCGGTGAGAGGTCCGCGCCGCCGTACTGCTTCGGCCAGGCCGGGGCGATCCAGCCTCGTTCGACCAGCTTCTCGCGCCACTGATCCATCGCCGTCGCGCGCTCGCCGGTCGGCAGCGCGTCCCGGTCGCGGTCGTCGTCCGCCTGAATGATCAGGATCGGCGGCAGATTTTCCTCGACGAACTCGGTTACCGCGGCGCGGAACGCTGCCTGCTCGGTTGTGTCAGCGAAGTCGACCATTGGAACTCCCCCATCGCGGTGCTCGTTCGGGCGATTTGCCATGCGAGCGCGGTGAACACGGGCATTGTAGGGCACCGGTCTACTGCCACTCGTCCCGCGGTGAGTCGGCGAGGCTCGCGCCCCGGCAAATCGTCGAGCTAGCGGCCGCCGCGGATCCCGGCCGGTGGGAAGCGGTGCACCATCGTGGCTGCGAGCAGACCGGCTGCAGCCATCGCCAGCACCAGCAGCATCACGATCTGGAACGAATCGAACTCCGGCACCGCGCCCGCCTCTCTGTTCAGCAGCCCGGCGAGCGCACCCGCGCCGACGATGCTGCCGAGGTAGCGAGACATCGAGTTCGTCCCCGCCGCCGCGCCCGCCTCCCTGACCGAAGCCGACTCGATCGCCGCCGCCGTCGCCGGGCCGGAACTACCGCCGACACCCAACCCCACGAGCGCCAGCGCGACTGCGAGGAAGCTGAACGAGGCGTCGACATCCAGTCCGAAGACCAGCATCGCCGCGCCGCCCAGCGCGATTGCCGAGCCTCCGAAGATGGGCACCCGGCGACCGAAGCGGTCGGCCAGCGCACCGCTGATCGGCGCGGTGACCGCCATCATCACGAACATCGCGCCCAGCAGCAGACCGGTGCGGCTGCTATCGCCTCCCTGCAACTCCTGGATGAAGAACGGCACGGAGAGCAGCGTCGTGTACATCACCAGGTTCATCACCGCCACGTTCATGGTTGCTGCGGAGAACGAGCGCAGACGGAAGAGGTGCCATGCCACGCCCGGCCGCGCCGCCCACCGCTGCGTCGCGACGAAGGCGACGCCGAGGCCCAGCGTCGCGACCACCGCGATCACGGCCTCGCGCCCACCTCGCAGGCTGTTCAGCAGCACGGTGACGGCCACCAGCGTCGAGGAGAGCAGCGCCACGCCCGCGAAATCGATCGACGCACCACCCTCCGGCTGCTCGCTGTAGTCGAGCGTCTGGATCAGCACCAGCGCTAGCAACACGACCGGGATATTGACCAGAAAGATCGCCTGCCATGGTGCGACGGCGAGCATTCCGGCACCGAGCAGCGGCCCGCTGGTGGCCGCCGTGCTCATCACGCCTGAATGGAGGCCGTTGAAGCGGCCGAACTCGCTGACCGGCAAACTCGTCCGCAGCATTGCCATCCCGTTCGGCATGATCGCCGCGCCCGCTATCGCCTGCCCTGTGCGGAAGAGCACCAGCACCCAGAACGAGGGCGCGACCATGGAGGCGAGCGAGAATCCGAGGAACGCCACGAGCGCCCATCGGATCACCCTCTTGCGCCCGATCTGGTCACCCAACCGCCCGCCCAGCGGCTGTGCGACGGCCATCACGATCAGGTACGAGGAGATCAGCCAGCCGAGCGAGGCGTGGTCGACATCGAGGTCCGCTCGGATCTCCGGCAGCGCGATCGCGATCATTGTGGAGTTGAGCGGGGCGAGCAGCGCACCGATCGATGTCGCCGTCAGCAGGACGTAGCGCCGCCCGCCTCGCACGAATGTCGCGTCGCTGGCGGAGTCCGTCACTCGGCTCTCCCAACCGGCGCGAGGCTCATCGAGAGTGCGCTGCCGTCTCACTCCACGATGCCACACCAGCCGTCTGGGGTAGCATTCCATGCCCCAAGCGAGCGGTATGCTAGGGGACCGAGCATGAGAGAGGCAGCGAAGCCGGCGCACCGGCGGTGGGGACCGCCGTTCACCGGGCCTGGGGAGCAGAGCGCGACGTTCGTCGAGCTGTTCTTCGACTTCGTCTTCGTCTTCGCACTGACCGAGGTGACGGCCCTGACCCTCCACCACCTCGACTGGGAAGGCGCGGCCCGCTCACTGCTGATCTTCTGGATGATCTGGTGGGCGTGGGGGCAGTGGACGTGGGCGCTCAACCCGGCCGATACGGAACATGGGTTGGTGAAGGTCATGACCCTCGTGACGACCGCGATCGCGTTCATCATGGCCGCCTCGGTTGGCGAGGCATTCGGCGACGGCGGCGGGCTGTGGTTCGCGATCCCGTATGTCGGAGTGCGCGCCTCCGGGCTGGCGATCGCGATGATCGTCGCCTCCGAGAATGACGAACGGCTCCAGGGCGTCATGCGCTTCGCACTCGCATCGATTCCCGGCCTGGTCATCGTGATCATCGGCGGGCTGGTCGACCCGGACGTGCGGGCGTGGATCTGGCTCGCGGTTGCGGTGACGGACATCGCCGCATCGATGATCGCGACCTCCGGCGGGGGCTGGACCCTGAATGCCGCCCACTTTGTGGAACGGCACGCACTCTTTGTGATCATCGCTCTCGACGAGTCACTGATCGTGGTTGGCGTGATCGTGACGAACGCCGAGCGGACGACCGAGATCGTGAGTGTCGCGATCGGCGCGGTGACCGTGATCTGCCTGCTCTGGTGGAGCTACTTCGGCTGGCTCAATGGCGCGTTCGAAAGCCAACTCGAGCGAGAGCCGCACGAGACCGAAGTCCAACTCGCACGCGATGCGGGCACCTTGCTGCACTTCCCGGTGATCGGCGGCATCATCGGCATCGCCGTGGGATTCGAGGAGATGGTGCTGCACCCCGATCGGCCCCTCGAGACGGCGGGGATGGTGGCGCTCGCGGCCGGTCTCGTGCTGTTCATCGGAGGAGGCGCGGCAGTTTGGGCACGAGTCGGGAAGCAGCTACTGCTGCCTCGGCTGGGCCTGCTGGCCGCGCTGGCGCTCTTCTTCGCTGCCGACGCCCAAGCTGCCCGTCGTGCTCGCGATCGTCGCGGCGGCGGTCGCCGCGATCGCCATCGTCGAGCAGATACAGCATCCGGCGAGGCACCTGATCGAGGCGGACTGAAGCTCGCTAGGCCGTCGACTCCATCGCGTCGGCGAGCTTGCTGCGCAACTCATCGAGGTCGCCAGCGATGGCCGCGAGGACGGCCGGCGCGTCCGGGCGGCCGCCCAGCTCCGCGGCGTATCGCGAGAGTTCCGCGAGCCGCTCCATGAAAATCAGCCACGCTGCGTGGCGGTGAGGCAGCGTGTGCAGCATGCGGAAGAAACGGAAGCCCGGCCCGGCGTTCAACCCCGGATGTGACGGGCCCGCGGGCAGGGTCGTGATCATGTTCCCCAGCGGCACGATCGCCACGAACATCGCATCGACGGCGACGCCCGCCAGCGCCTTCAACTCGGCCGGCGTCTCCTCGGTGTGGGCGAAGAAGCGCGCGAGCATCTGCAGCAGCACCTCGTAGCAGTCGTCGAAGAGGTCGCAGACTTCGACGGCGAACGGGTCGTCGATCACGTTCACGTCCGGCGAGTCGCTGGGGACGCGGGTGAACGGATTCTCCAGCACCGGCCGTGCGGGCGTGAACGCAGGATCGGCGGCGAGGATCTGGTGGTACTCCCCCTGGATCTCGAGAAGGCGGCCGTAGTGCGACCCCTCGATGTCTCCGCGGGCACCCTCGCCCTCTTCGACGATCGTCTCGATCGCCTCGATCGCTGAGTTCAGGTCGGCAACGGGCACCAGCTCATCGAAGCCGAAGTACTGGCTCGTGGCCTGCGCCTTCGGTGGCCCGATGAACAGCCTCTCCGCGCCCAGCTTGTCGGTGAGGTGGCGGAAGCCGCCTTCGATCACGTGGTAGAGCTCGCCGATGGTCGCGAACGTGCGTGGCTCCGCCGTCACGTCGCTGTGCGCGACGGGGTCGGGGTGCGGCTGGCCGGGCGCGCAGTACACGACGCCGTCGTCCATCGCCATCCCCTGCGGCCGTTCGACGAACAGGAAGTGCTGCAACGTCTCCTCGTTGAACGGCGTTGCGACCAGCGCGAAGCCGTCCGGGTAGTAGCCGGAGCCAGCGGGGAAGTTCGGGCGACGCAGCTGGGGCGCGGCACCGATCGCGGTGAGCATGTTGCTGGCGAGCGTCAGGTGGGCCATCTCCTGACCGGCCACCTGGAGCAGGACGCTTCTCCAGCGCTCGATCGCCGCGAGCTGATCCCCGCTCACGCCCTCGCTGACATCGCTCTTCATGCTGAACGCCGCGAACAGGTAGCTGCACGCCACCCCGTGCTCGACCTCGGCGGCCTCCGAGAGGAGATAGATCAGCTCTTCTCGACTCTCGATCGAAATCCCTGCCACGGTGTCCTCCTGGAGCCCGCACATCCTACGCGCTGGCCGCTCAGGCCGAGGGGTGTACGCTGCCGCTGACCTCGCGCTTCACCGGACGGAGAGCATCATGTTCATCGGCTCCCAGCTTCACGCCAACGCCACCACATGGGGGAGGGTCGCCGAGACCACCCGCTGCATGGATGACGGCCCATGGCACAGCGCCTGGGTACCCGACCACTTCGTCCCGCCGCTCGACTTCCTCGATGAGGCCGACGACAACTTCGAGGGTTGGACGCTGCTCACCGCGATGGCCGCAATCACCGAACGCGTGCGCCTCGGCGTGCTCGTCGTCGGCAACACTTACCGCGACCCGGCGCTGCTCGCGAAGATGGCGGCGACGCTCGACCACGTCTCCGAGGGGCGACTGGAGTTCGGCATCGGCGCGGGTTGGCACGTGCGCGAGCACGAGGCCTACGGCTGGTACTTCCCGCCGCTGAAGGAGCGCTCTGACCGCCTCGAAGAGGCCTGCGAGCTGATCAAGGCACTCTTCACCGCTGACGGCCCGGTCGACTACAAGGGCGAGTACTACCACCTCGATGCAGCGCCTTTCGCGCCGGGCTGCGTGCAGCAGCCGCACATTCCGATCATGGTCGGCGGCGGCGGCGAGAAGCGGACCCTGCGCACCCTCGCGTTCTACGGCGACACGCTGAACGTCTCCGGCTCAACCGCCGTGGTGAAGCACAAGATCGAGGTGCTGGAAGCCCACTGCGAGAAGATCGGCCGCGACCCCGCCACGATCACTAGAACCGTGATGCTCCCCGTCGGGCTACAGGACGACGAGGTGAAGGCCAATCGTCTGCGCGACCTCTGGGGCGCCGGACGGACGGATGAGGAGCGTGCCGCGCTGCCCTTCGGTCCCGCAGCGAGGGTGATCGAGTCGCTCGGCGCGTACGCCTCTATCGGTGTGGACGGCGTGATCTTCCAGGGCCTGCCGAACAACCCCGGCGTCTACCAGCGGCTCGCCGACGAGGTGATCCCCGCGCTGGCCTAGCCCTCGGGAGCGCGGCCTAGCCGCTGACGCGCCGCCACTTGCGCAGGCTCACCATCTCGCGAGCCGGGGTCATGCGGCTGCCCACCTCCACGTAGGAGACCTCGGCGACGTAGATGTCGCCATGCGAGTCGGTCGCGATCGCGTGCGGCCACAGGAACTGGTCGGGCGCCTCGCCGGGTAGCGGTGCGCCGACCCTCGTCACCAGTTCGCCCTCAGGCGTGTAGATCGAGACGCGGTGGCCCAGGTTCGGTACGCCGAACTGCACCGGGGGCGGACCCTGCTCGGCGACGTAGAGAGCGTTGTCGTCGCCTCGGCCGCGCGTCACCGCGACGGCGTGGTGCACGTGCCAGGTGCGCACGAACTCACCATCGACGGTGAAGACCTGCACACGATGGTTCTCGCGGTCGGCGACGATCACGTGGTCGTCGTCCACCATCGAGATGTTATGCGGCAGGCTGAACTGCCCCTCATCGGAGCCGGGCTCGCCCCACGAGAGGATGTGCTTGCCGCTGGCGTCGTAGCGGTGGATGCGGGAGTTGCGGTAGCCGTCGCTGATGAAGATGTCGCCGTTCGCCGGCGAGACCGTGATGTCGGTTGGCCGGTTGAACGGGTCCCCGCCCTGCGGTTCGGACGGCTCGCCCGTCCCGATCGTTATCAGCACGTTCCCGCTGCGATCGGTCTTCGTCATCGTGTGCGTGTGCACATCGACGAGCCAGAGGTCGTCGTTCGGATCGGTGCGAACGGCGTGCGGCCAGATGTACTGGACGCCGTCCCAGATGCGACGCGGCACGCCGTAGGGATCGACGATTTCCGTCATGCCTTCGTACGGAGTGTCGTTGCCCCAGCGGTCGATCAGGTTGCCATCGGCGTCGAAGACCAGCATCGGCATGTTGCCGCGGTTGAAGATGTACACTCGGTCCTGCGAATCGACGGCGACGGCGGTCGACTCCCGCAGCCAGTAGCCGTGCGGGATCTTCGCCCAGCCCTCAACCGCCTCGTAGCGCGTCCTTGCGGTCGGTGCTCCTGGCATCGTCGTCACCTCTTTCGATCGCCGGCGCCTGCGCGCCGGCACGGTCGGTTCAGTGGAGGATATCGCGCCGTCGAGCCGGACGGACGGTCGCCGGGCGAGATCAAACCTGCACGCTGAACCTTGCCCGGTCGAGGGCCCGGTCGACT
>DASCRM010000048.1:0-23937 GCA_034406555.1 Dehalococcoidia bacterium
AGCGTTCCTGGGCGAGGACGTGACGGAGGCGGTGATCACCGTCCCTGCGTACTTCAACGACGCCCAGCGCCAGGCAACCCGAGACGCCGGCCGCATCGCTGGACTCGAAGTGCTGCGCATCATCAACGAGCCAACTGCCGCCTCGCTGGCCTACGGCCTCGACAAGACCGAGGACCAGGTGATTGCGGTCTACGATCTCGGCGGGGGCACCTTCGACGTCTCGATCCTCGAGATCGGCGACGGCACCTTCGAGGTGAAGGCCACCAACGGCGACACCTTTCTCGGTGGTGACGACTTCGACGGCCGCCTGATCGACCATCTGGTCGCTGCATTCAAGAAGGACCAGGGCATCGACCTCAGCGAGGACGCTCAGGCGTTGCAGCGGCTGAAGGAAGCGGCGGAGAAGGCGAAGATCGAGCTCTCGACCGCCCAGCAGACGGAGGTGAACCTGCCGTTCATCACCGCCGACTCCTCCGGCCCGAAGCACCTCGTTGTGACGATCACGCGCTCGCAGTTCGAGCAGCTGGTGATGGATCTCGTCGACCGCTCGATCGAACCGTGCGAGACGGCGCTGAAGGACGCGGGCATCCGGGCTTCGGCAGTGCAGGAGATCGTGCTCGTCGGCGGACAGACGCGCATGCCGCTCGTCCAGCAGAAGGTCGAGGAGTTCTTCGGCCGCGAACCTCACAAGGGCGTGAACCCGGATGAGGTCGTTGCCGTCGGCGCGGCGATTCAGGCCGGCGTGCTGAAGGGCGAGGTGAAGGACGTGCTGCTGCTCGACGTCACGCCGCTGACGCTGGGCATCGAGACGCTGGGCGAGGTGATGACGCCGCTGATCGAGCGCAACACGACGATCCCGACGAGTGCCAAGCAGACGTTCTCGACCGCGGCGGACAATCAGCCCGCCGTGGAGATTCACGTGCTTCAGGGCGAGCGCTCGATGGCGACCGACAACAAGGCACTGGCCCGCTTCATCCTCGATGGCATCCTGCCCGCGCCGCGTGGCGTGCCGCAGGTCGAGGTCGAGTTCAACATCGACGCCAACGGCATCGTCACCGTTGCCGCCCGTGATCAGGCGACGGGCAAGGAACAGCACATCACGATCCAGGCCTCCTCCGGTCTGAGCGACGAAGAGGTCGAGCAGCTGCGCAACGAAGCGGAGACGCACGCCGACGAGGACCGCGAGAAGCGCGAGGCTGTCGAGGTGCGCAACATGGCGGAGAGCCTCGCCTACTCCGCCGAGAAGACGCTGCGCGACAACGATGAGAAGGTCGACGAGGAACTGAAGGGTCGCGTCGAGGAGGCCGTGAAGGCGGTCCGGGACGCACTCGAAGGCGACGACCCCGAGGCGGTACCGACGGCGACGGACGAGCTCTCGCAGGTGATGCAAGAGATCGGCCAGGCGGTCTACGGTGGCGGCGAAGAGGCGCCGGATGGGGTCCCGGCTGACGGTGCGGCGCCGGACGATGCGGCGACCGAGGACGAAGGCGAAGCGGCCAGCACCGTCGAAGGCGAGTTCCGCGAGGTATAAGCTCGCCGCTGAGTACGCGCTGGCGGGTCCGTGTAGGCGGTACCAGGGGGAGCATCAGGCAATGGCCGATCAAGAACGACACCTTCATGAGAGACACTTTCAGTTCGAGCAGGTCTTCAACTTCCGTGACATGGGTGGCTATGCCGCCGGCGATGGCCAGCGGGTCCGCTGGCGGCGGCTGCTGCGTACCGCCGAGCACCACCGCATGACGGAAGAGGAGGCCGCAGGCTTCCAGCAGGATGTCGGCCTGAAGACCGTGATCGACTTCCGTGCGGTCGGGGAAGACGACCATCGGCTGGAGCCCGGCCCGCTGGTCGGTTCCGGCGTCACACGCCACCAGTTCGGCATGGGCGATCCGAAGTCGAAGTACAAGGCGCGCGAGGCGGGCACATGGATCCCCGGGTTCGCCGGCATGCTCGACAGTGGGGCGAAGCAGTGGGTCTCTGCGATCGAGGTGCTGTCGCACGAGGACGCCTACCCGGCGATCTTCCACTGCGTGACGGGGAAAGATCGCACGGGCGTCTTCGGTGCGTTGGTGCTCGATTTGCTGGGTGTTGAAAACGACGTGATCGTCGATGACTACGGGCTCAGTCAACTCGGCATGGACGAGATGATCGCCTCCATGCGCTCGCGCGGGATCATGACCGATGATGAGCCGGTCAATCCTGCGGTCGGCGTCGTCCCTTCAGCGATGCAGGAGATGCTCGACGCGCTGCATTCTCGCTTCGGCAGCGCTCGCGAATACTTCTCGGGCCTCGGTGTCGACGTCGCAACGCTCGACCGCGTGACCGAACTGCTGCTCGAGCCGGCCTCCGCGTGAGCGAAGAGGCGATCGAGGCGCCCGAACGGCATATCCGCTTCGAGCAGGTCTTCAATTTCAGGGATCTCGGCGGCCATCCCACCGCTGATGGACGCACCACGCGCTGGCGCACGCTCTTCCGCAGCGACGCGATGTACGCTTTCTCCGACGGCGATCGCGATCGCATGAGCGATGAACTGGGCGTACAGGCGATAATCGACCTGCGCGATTCGGGGTCGGTGAAGCGAGGCCCGGCGAACGTCGATGCGAGCGTCACGATCCATCACGTGCAGTTCATGGACGATGTTGCGTTGCGCGCCTACGGCGAGCAGTGGGGAAGCGTGCCCTCGACGGGCTGGTACCTCGATGTGCTGCGCAGCGCGGAAGAGCTGGGCAACGTCCGCCGGGCGTTCGAGATCTTCAGCCGGCCGGAGACGTATCCCGCGGTCTTCAACTGTTCGCTCGGCAAAGACCGTGCGGGCCTCGTCGCCGCGCTGGTGCTGGCGACGCTTGGTGTCGACGACGCCGTGACGATTGCCGACTACGAGCGCAGCGCCCAGAACATGGGCCCGATCAAGGAGCGTGCTGAGCGCGCTCGTGCGGCCCGCACCAGCAACCCGCTGAAGCTCACACCGCTGAAGCCGGAGAGCTTCCAGGCTGAGGGGCCGTGGATGCAGGGCGTGCTCGACACGCTGCGCGAACGCCACGGCTCGGTGCGTGGCTACATCGAATCGCAGGGAGTCTCCAGCGACGCCCTCGATCGCTTCGCCGACCTGTTGCTGGAGTAAGTGTCTTCGTAGATGTCTTCGACACCGCTGAAGGAGGAGGCATTCGTGCCAGAACGTCACATCGAATTTGAGGGCGTGATGAACTTCCGCGACCTTGGCGGCTATCGCACCTCGCAGGGTGCGACCGTGCGCTGGGGGCGGCTCTTTCGCAGTGGTGGCCTGCACTACATGACGGACGCGGACGTCCGACAGGAACGGGCGATGGGCATCGGCAGCGTGCTCGACCTGCGACGGCCGGACGAGATCGCCTACCAGCATTTCGGGCCGTTCATGGAGCCGCCGACGCAGCTCTACGCGCTCTCGCTGATCCCGGAGGGCATGTCGCCGCAGCTCGATGAGCGTTACGGGCAGGGCATCTCCGGCGACCGCTACCGCGGGTACATGGACTTTGCCGGCGTAGATGGCCACCCCAACTACTACGTGCAGGCGCTGGAGCTGCTCGCCTCGGAAGAGACATACCCGGCGGTGTTCCATTGCACCGCGGGGAAGGATCGCACCGGCGTGATCGCGGCGCTGGTACTCGACATCCTCGGTGTCGACGAGCAGACGATCGTGGACGACTACGTGCTGAGCAACCTCACACGGGACGCGCTGATCGCGCAGCTCCGCCGTGACCACGTGCGACGGCAGGAACTCGGCGAGATTCCTGGCGATGTCGACCCTCGCGAACCCCCGCCCGAGTGGCTGCCTGTCCCGCCGGACGCGATCGGTATCTACATGGATCACGTCCGCCACGACTTCGGCTCCGCGAGGGGCTACTTCGAGGGGCAGGGCGTCACGGCGGAGACGTTCGATCGCCTCGCCGACCTGCTGTTGGAATAGTCCAGCTTCGACCGCTTGCGAACTCGGATCAATCTCTCAGGGCACATGCTCAGTGCGGGGAATGAGATCATTGTTAGACTAAGAAGTTGTAGTAACCGGGTGGTGACGACCAGATGACGGCTCAAACCGATCTCTATGAAGCGCTTGGCCTCTCCCACGATGCGTCGCAGGAGGAAGTGAAGCACGCCTTCCGCGAGCTCGCGATGGAGTTCCACCCCGACCGCAACAAGCAGGACGGTGCGGAGGAGCGGTTCAAGGAGATCGCCGCCGCCTACGATGTGCTCTCCGATCCAGAGAAGCGCCGCGCTTACGATCGCTTCGGCATGAAGGGCGTGAACGGCAACGGCCAGCAGGGCTTCTCCGGCTTCGACAATTTCGCCGGGTTCGGCGACATCTTCGATACGTTCTTCCGCGGCAGTTCGGGGACGCGTACGCGCCAGCAGCAGGGCAGCGACCTGCGCTCGGCGATCACCGTCACGCTCGAAGAGGTGGTTTTCGGCGCAGATCACGAGATCGAGTTTGAGCGCACCCAGGCCTGTAGCGAGTGCCGTGGGCGCGGGCAGGCCGGTGGCAAACAGCTCGCCGTCTGCGAGGAGTGCGAGGGCAGCGGGGAGATCCGGCGCACCCAGCAGTCCCTCTTCGGCCAGTTCGTAAACCTCGCGATCTGTAGCCACTGCGGGGGCTACGGCGAGGTCGTGACCGACCCCTGCACCACCTGCAAGGGACATGGCGTGCAGCGCGGCGTGGCGAAGCGGTCGGTGAAGATCCCGCCCGGCATCGACGACGGCGCGCAGATCCGCATCAGCGGCGAAGGCGACGCCGGGCCGCGTGGCGCACCTGCGGGCAACCTTTACATCGTCGTGCGGGTGAAGGGGCACAAGCGCTTCACGCGTGAGAGCGACCATCTGATCTATGAGTTGCCGCTGAACCCCGCGCAGGCCGCGCTGGGGACGACGGTGGACGTGCCGACGCTCGAAGGCGAGCCGATCGGGCTGGAGATCGATGCCGGGACCCAACACGGACACGTATTCAAGCTGCGCGGACGCGGCGTTCCGCACCTCCGTGGCGGTGGGCGTGGAGACCTGCTCGTGCGGACATATGTGGTGACACCAACGACGGTGACGGACGAACAGCGCGAACTGCTGGAACAGCTCGCCTCATCACTCGGCACGCCCGCGATTCCCCGCGACAGCTCGCTCTTCAATCGCATCAAGGACGCATTCGGGTAGCGTCAGTCGCCCGCAGTCTGCCTTCGGCCACGAAGGTGCGGAGGCACGGCCAGTAGTGACAGCCGACGCGCGGTCCTGGATCGAGGTCAGCCTCAGCGTTCCGACGCCCGATGTCGAGGCGGTCGCGGACATCCTGCGTGAGCTGGCCGGCGCGGTCGCACTCGAACCATCGATTTCGGCCGATGATGACGAGGACTTCAGCTACAAGGTGCTGGACGAGCCCGTCTTGCTGAGTGCGACCGTGCCCGCACCCTTCGACAGCAACGATCGGCGCGCGCTCCGCCGCCGCCTCGATGCCTTGATTCTCTCCGAGAAGCTGCCCCGGTTGAACTTCGCGGAGGTGGCCGACGAGGACTGGTCGGAAAACTGGAAGCAGTCGTTCACCGTGCAACGCGTCGGTCAGCGCATCGTGATCGCACCCTCATGGGAAGACTACGAGCGCCAGACCGGCGAGATCGTGGTGACGCTGGACCCAGGCCGAGCCTTCGGCACCGGCGAGCACCAGACGACGCGACTTTGTCTGGCGGCAATCGAACGGCTGATCCGGCCGGGTGACGCGGTCGTCGATGTCGGGACGGGCTCGGGCATCCTCGCGACCGCCGCTGCGCGCCTCGGTGCAGGATCGGTCGTCGCGGTGGAGAACGACTCGGACGCGGCGCTGGTGGCTCACGAGAACATCGAGCGAAATGGCCTCGCGAAGTTCGTGACGGTGGTCGAGGGGACGCTTGGCCCTGAGCTGCTGAAAGAGCAGACCGCGGATCTGATCGTGATGAACATCTCTTCGGCGATCGTGCGCGACTCGATGATGGAAGTGACGCGGACGCTGAAGCCGGGAGGCTTCTACGTTGCCAGCGGGTTCATCGATGAGACGCTGCCAGCCGTGCAGCGAGCGGCGGCTGCGGCCGGGCTGCGCATGCTCGGTGTGGACGAAGACGATGAGTGGCGGTGCATCGTTGCCTCCGCCCCCAGCGCGCGCTGAGCGAGGACCCTGATCGAGAGCCCTGCGAGGCCTAGGGCGTGAAGTCTTTGAGCGTCCACGCGATCGGGCTGACGTTTACGCCCCAGATGGTCAGCTCCCAGTGCAGGTGCGGCCCCGTTGAGAGGCCGCTGTGGCCCATCTCCGCGATCTGCTGCCCGAGCTCAACCTGGTCGCCCTCCTCCACCAGTGCAGCGCTGAGGTGGTGGTAGCCGGTCTTCACCCCTGCGCCGTGGTCGAGGATCACCGAGAGGCCGCGGATCGGCATCTCGCCTACCCACGCGACGCGCGCCGGGCCGGCGGCGAGGATCGCGGTCCCTTCTGGGGCAGCGATGTCCATCCCCGTATGGAACCCGCCGACAGGGCCGCCGTTGTAGGAGCGGCCCTGCCCGAACTCGCTCGTGGTCACACCCTGCGTTGGCACCCGAAAGAACGTTGACCAGCGACGCCCGCGGTCGAAGGTGGCGAAGAGCATCTCGCGCAGTCGTGCCTCCTCCGCTGCGGCCTCCGGGGTCAGCACGGAGGCGACCTCCTCTGTGAGCGTGATGTAGTCCACCGGTCGCTCGACGGTGACGACCTCGAACGCCTCAGTGATTGTCTGAAGCACCTTGCCGACCGCGTCGCGCGAAGTGACGGTCAGCTCCTCGCTGCCCAGCGGAGCATCGAGCGGCATGCCGGCGACTCCCCAGAAGATCTCGCCCTCCGCGAGCAAGCTGAGGCTGCTGCCCCGCAGCGTGAGCGTGACGCTGAACGCGCCTGGCGCGTGTACCCAGACAAGCATCGTCTCGCCCTGACCGACCGAGGCTGGGCGCAGGTCGAGCAGCAGCGGCGTGGGCGTCGGTGCCGGCGTGGCGGTCGAGCTCGCTCCCGCCTCGGTGGTCGCGGCCGTGGTGCCCGCGGCCGTGGCGGCCGGGGAGCTAGTGGCCGGGACGCCGAGCGCGACGCCGGAATCGGACGTCGGGCCTCCGGAGCGCGTGATCGCGGCAGCTGCGGCAAGCACGAGCAGCGCGAGCACGACGGCCCCGAGCCGCGTCTCGGCTCGCGCATACCAGGGTGGCCCGGAGAAGGACGAACCGGGGCGTCCGTGCTGCACACGCGTTCCTCTCGCCCCGCCTGTGTTCATCGTATCGGGAAGTGAGCGGAGTGGCTGCCCGGGCTGCGAAGGGCTGAACGCGGCTCGCCAACGTTGTTATACTGCGGCGGCATATTTGCGATGTCTCGTTCCCACACGATAGCCGTAGACCGCTACCAGGCGACCGCGATGAGCTGCCACTTCGCACCGCCTGTGGAGAACAACGTGGAAGACCCGAAACTTCTAGCTGAAGGCATCCTCGACAACGTCTCGCGCGTGATCATCGGCAAGTCGCGGGAGACGCGATTTGCGCTGATTACGATGCTCTGTCGCGGCCACCTGCTGATCGAGGACGTGCCGGGCACCGGCAAGACGATGCTGGCGCGTGCTCTCGCCGACTCAACAGGATGCAGCTTCCAGCGCATCCAGTTCACGCCCGACCTGCTGCCGAGCGACGTGACCGGCGTCTCCGTCTACAGCCAGTCGACGAACAGCTTCGAGTTCCGCCCCGGGCCGATCATGGCGCAGATGGTGCTCACGGATGAGATCAACCGCGCGACCCCGAAGACGCAGTCCGCCCTGCTGGAGTCGATGGAGGAGCATCAGGTCACTGTCGATGGCGTGACCCACCCGACGCCGAGCCCGTTCATGGTGATGGCGACACAGAACCCGATCGAGTACGAAGGCACCTTTCCGCTGCCGGAGGCGCAGCTCGACCGTTTCCTGATGCGCATCCACCTGGGCTATCCCAGTGCCACCGATGAGGTGCTGATCATGGACGCTCAGCAGGAACAGCACCCGATCGAGACGCTCCAACAGGTGGCCTCCGTTGACGAGGTGCAGGAGCTGCAGCAGGCCGTGCGGGGAATCTACATCGACCCACTTGTGAAGCAGTACATCGTCTCGCTCGTCGGCGCGACGCGGGAGCATGAATCCGCTTACCTCGGCGCTTCGCCTCGCGGTTCGCTTGCGCTAATGAGGGGCACGCAGGCGTACGCGATGCTGGAGGGGCGTGACTTTGTCCAGCCCGATGACGTGAAGCTGCTCGCCTACTCCACGCTCGGGCATCGCGTGATCGTCAGTCCCAGCGCGCGCGTGCGCGGCATCGACAGCGCCCAGATCGTCGATGAGGTAATCGAGCGGGTCGCGGTGCCCGGCGTGCGTGCGCGAGGTGGGGCCTAGCGATGCTGGCCGACCGGCATCGGATTGCGCGGTGAGTGATCGCCGCCGCACGACCACGGGCGTAACGTGGCCCGCCTGATCTCGCTGATCGGTTGGGTGCGACGCGAGCAGTCGATCGTGATCGCGCTATCCGTCGTCGTGCTCTGTGTGCTGATCGGGCTGGCGACTGGATTCTGGCTGCTGTTCCGCGTCGCCTACGTGGTCGGGCTGGCGATTCCGCTGCTCTTCCTCTGGTCGCGGGCGATGGTGCGCGGGTTGGACGTCGAAGTCTTCCGGCGCACGCATCGCGTCAGCCAGGGGCAACCGCTGGAAGGCCGCATCCTGATCCGATCGACCTCGATCTGGCCGAAGGTCTGGCTGGAGATCGAAGATCACGCCTCCGTTCCCGGACACCAGTCGAAGCGCGTCGTCACGCTGGGCTCGCATGGCGTCGATGCGTGGTCGTATCGCACACCGACGAGACGACGGGGGCTCTACGAGCTTGGCCCGGTAACGGTTACGGCCCGTGACCCCTTCGGCTTCTTCCGACTCAGCCGTACCTTCGGTCACACGGACACCGTGCTTGTCTACCCGAATGCGCCGGAGCTGCCCAACTTCTACATCCCGCCGGCGAATCTGCCGGGCGAGGGCCGCTTCCGCCGCCGCACACACAACGTCACGCCGAACGTCGCCGGCATCCGCCCCTACGAACCGGGCGACTCCTACAACCGCATCCACTGGCGATCGACTGCGCGTACCGGCGAGCTGATGGTGAAGCTCTTCGAGCTCGATCCGGCGTCCGACATCTGGCTGCTGATCGACCTCCAGGGCAGCGTGCATCACGCGCAAAACGACGACGACAACACGGAGGAGGCGGCCGTCACGCTCGCGGCCTCGATCGCTCGCTACTTCATCAACGCCAACCGTTCGATCGGGCTGATCGAGTTCGGTGACGACCTGCGTGTCGATGAACCCGACCGCGGAGCTAATCAGTACACGCGCATCCTCGAGTCGCTCGCGCTCGCGAAAGCGAACGGCGATGTGCCGATCACGAGCCTGCTGACAGAGGAGTCGCGCCGCTTCGGCCGCCACACGACGGTGGTCGTCGTCACACCATCGACGAACGAGGAGTGGCCGCTGACGCTGATGGCGCTGCAGAGCCGCGGGGTGAAGGTCGCTGCCGTGCTGCTGGAGGCTGAGACGTGGGGCGCGTCTCAGAGTTCGCTTAACGTCTACGGCTCGCTTGCCGCCGGTGGAGTCTACACCTACAGCGTGAAGCGCTCAGACGACTTCTCACGCGTGCTCGGGGTCGGTGGCGAAGCGCCCGTTGATCACGTCGCCAGCGGACCGGGAGGGCAGCCGGTATGACGCTGAACCCGAGCTGGGACGATCTTGATCTGAACGCCGGAGCGCGCTGGCAGCCGCCGGAGCCGACCTGGGTGGAGCGCAACGTACCCGCCTTCCTTCGCTCCGGCGAGACCTGGATGACGCTGGTGATCTCCTTGATCGGGTTCGGAGCGGTGAACGCTTCGATCCAGTCGACGAACTGGGTCGCTGAGATGCCCTCGCTCAGTGCTGCCGGCCTAATCGGGTTGCTCACCGGCTGGCTGTTCGCGCACATCGTGCGACGCGCGCTCTGGCTGCACGCTGTCGCGCTCACGCTTGGATTCGCGCTCGCGGTGGCGATGACGATGCAGATGATGCGACTCCAGGATCCGCTCTTGAACAGCGGGGTCACGGCGCGGTGGAGCGAGCTTTGGGTGCGTGCCGGCGACTGGCTGAACGCACTCGTCGTTGGCGGCATCTCGAATGATTCGCTGCCGTTCGTGCTGATGCTGACCTTCGGTCTCTGGCTGATGGGCTACATGGCGACGTGGTCGATCTTCCGATGGCACAACGCCTGGCTGGCGCTGCTGATCGGCGGCTTCTCGCTGTTGACGAACATCTCTTACCTGCCGGGGCAGCCATCCGGGGCGTTCATCGTCTTCCTCTTCGCGGGCATCCTGCTCGTCTCTCGCCTCCACTACCTGCGCCGGCTGCGCGGGTGGCGGGCACTGCAGACGCAGCGGTCGCCGTACCTCTCGTTCGAGGCGCTGACGTTCGCGACGTGGGTCGGGCTGACCCTGATCCTCTTCGCGTGGATCGTGCCGACCGCGAACAACTGGGGCCCCGCCGCCGACCGCTGGGCCGACATGGTGCGACCGGTGAGCGACCGCGTTGATCGCCTCGGCAGACTCTTCATCGGCGTCGGCTCGAAACAGGATCGGCACATCCACAGTTTTGGCCAGGCACTGCCGTTGCAGGGGGCGATCACGCTGAACCCCGATCAGGTGCTGATTTCCGTGCGCGTGCCGGACCTGCCGACCGCCCGTCCTCTGTACCTCCGTGGCGCGGTCTACGATGAGTACTCGCCGCAGGGCTGGACGGTCTCAGGTGCCGCGACGCTGCCACTGCTCGGCACGAGCGTCGAGGCTGCGCGTTTCGGCACGCCGCTGACCCGTGCTGAGCTGCGTCGCCCGGTCGAGGTGCAGGTCGATGTGGTCTCCGGGGTGGCGAGCAGGCGCCTGTTTACTGCCGGTGACCCGATCACGACGGATGTCGAGGCCCGGCTGCTGACCGACACCTTCGGATTCGACTCGATCGGCCTCGTGCCGCAAGAGCGCGTGCGTGACGGCGACTCGTACATCACGGTCGGATCGGTCTCCGGTGCGGCGCTCGACACGCTGCTGGCCTCCGGCCGCAACTATCCGGCGGACATCGTCCAGCGGTACTTGCAGCTCCCGGCCGACCTGCCGCCCGAGGTCGGGCAACTGGCGGTCGAGATCACCGGCGGCGTCGAGCAGCCATATGCCGCCGCACGACAGATCGAGGCGTACCTGCGCGACCAGTACCCGTTCACGCTGACCGTGCAGACGCGTCCGCCTCAGGAAGATGCCGTGGCCTTCTTCCTCTTCAACTCGCAACAGGGCTACTTCGACCATCACGCTTCGGCAATGGCCGTGATGCTACGGACGCTGAGCATCCCGGCTCGCGTCGCGACCGGCTTCGTACTGGACGAGTCCGACATCGACGCGGAGACGAAGGCGTACGAGGTGACGGAGCTCAACGCCTGGGCCTGGCCGGAGGTCTACTTCCCCGGGCTCGGTTGGGTCGAATTCAATCCGACGCCGGCGGAGCGCCTGATTTCCCGACCGGGCGACGACGCGGATCTGCTGCTGGCGGCGCGAAACAGCGATGCGGAATCCGACGAGCTGCTCACCGATGCCTTCTTGCAGGAGCTGCTGGAGGACATCCTGATTCACGAGCTGGTCGGAACGGCGGCGGTGGTCGAGGAGAGCGCGATCGCCGCGATCGTCGCGGCGGTCATCACCTACGTCTCACTGGCGGCGGTGTTTGCCGTGGCCGTATTCGTTGCTATCCGCTCATTCTGGGCGTACTGGTTCAGGGGCCTCGAAGAAGCTGGAGCACGCTGGGCGAAGCTGCAACAACTGGCCTCGCTGGCTGGCGTGCCGATGCGGTCGAACCGCACGGCGATCGAGAGCGCGGGGCAACTCGAACGACTGGTCGGCGACGAGGTCGATCTGACGGACCTCGCCGGCGCCTATTCGCGTGAGCGCTACGGCGAGCCGCGGGGCGAAGGCGACGCGGAGTACGTGCTCGACGAGGAAGCGGCGGAAGAGCTCCGTGGGAGCTATATAGCGGCCCGGAACCGCCTGCTTGGCCGCGTGTTCGCCCGCTGGATCAGGCTCGGGCGCGTGCCCTCACCGCGCGGGGAAGTTCCCGCCGCCGGAGTCTGATCGCTCCAGCTCCTGTAGTCGGTTCACGAGCCTGACGAGGTCGAGCAGCTCCAGTGCTTGCTCGACGGTCACCTCCGAGCCCGACTCCACGATCGCATCGGCCAGCGCCTGCCGGGCCTCCTGCAACGTCTGCTGCTCTGTAGGCTGGCCGTCGTCATCCGGAGCCTCGATCGGGCTGCCGTCAGGTGCCGTGGGCGGGCCGCTGGCGCTCTGTTCAGGGGCGGCCGGGCCGTCCGATCCTTGTTGCGTGTCGCTGCTGTCGCTGTTATCGGGCTGCTCCGAATCGTCAGGCGCCTGCTCTTGCGGGCCGGCGTCCGCGGCGGGCGGCGGTGGCTGTAGTGCGAGCAGCACAAGTTCGAGGTTGTAGCGGGCGTCCTCGTCCGTCGGGTCGCGCCGCAGCACCTCGACGAACGCGTCGCGCGCATCTCCAAGCGCCCCGCGCTCAAACGCGTGGCTACCGAGCGCGTATGTCGCGCTGCGGAAGAGCGCGCTGTCCTGCGTGGTTGCGGCAGCGAAGGAGGAGGCGGGGGTCGCCTCCTCGAATCGGCGCAGCTGGTGCAGGGTGTTGCCGGCGTCGTAAGCGACGGTCGGATCCTCCGGCAGCAGGTCGGCGGCCTGGCGGTACTCGGTCAATGCCTCGTCGAAGCGCCCGGCGTCGAACGCGTCGTTGCCGTCGCGGACGTGGCCGGAAGCGGCGCTGCCTCCACAGGCGACGATACCGAGCGCGAGTAGCACCGTGAACCCGAGCGAGATGCGCGACGCGCGCAGCGGCAGCGGCCTCACGCCCCGGGCGACGATCGACTGCGCGAGCAGCAGTGCGAGCGCCGCGGCGAGCAGCCACTGGTAGCGTTCGACCGGGACGGTCTGTTCCGACTGATCGAACTGCGATTGCCGCATTCGGGCGAACTCAACAGCAAGGCCGGCGACTGTACTGGTCGTGCGGAGCTCACCACCCGTGGAGCTGGCGATCAGCTCCAGCGTCGCGCGATCGACGGCCGTGTGTTCGACGTTGCCGCGGCCGTCGGTCGGGATATCGACGCCCGCGTCCGTCCCGGCGATCACAGCATAGACGCGTAGCCCATCGCGCGTCAGGCGGTGGATCGCCTCGTCCAGGCGCGCGGGCGACTGATCTTCGCCGTCGGAGACGATCACGATCACCTGTGTCGTCGCCGCGCTATCGATCTCCAGTATTCGTTGCGCCTCGTCCAGCGCCGCAGCCAGACTCGTGCCCGCGCGGAGCAGCGGCGCTTCGACTTGTGCCTGTCCGATCAACTGACGAATCGCATCGAGGTCGAGCGTCAGCGGCGAGCGGAGGAAGGTCGACCCCGCGAACGTGACGAGCCCGACGCGGTCACCCTGCAGGTGGTCGATCAGCTCCCCGAGCCCGCGTGCGGCGGCCTCCGCGCGCGTCGGCGTGACGTCCGTGGCGGTCATCGAGCGCGAGACATCAAGCGCGATTGCGATGTCGATGCCGCGTCGTGTCACCGGCTGGCCGGAGGTGCCCCACTGCGGCCTCGCGGCTGCGAGGGCGGCGAGCGTCAGCGCGCCGAGCAGCAGCGCGTGGCGGATACGCACACGCCTCGTGCTGCGTCCGCGTCGCAGCGGCTCGCCACCACCCAGCGCCACGTCGGACTGGGCATCGCGCCAGTGGTGGTAAAACAGCGCGCCGCCGGCGGGCAGCAGGGCGAGCAGCGAGAGCAGAGCGGCGGGCGCACCGAAGCTGATCACGGGTACCTCCGCAGCCACGTGGAGCGCAGCACGGCCTCAGCGGCGAGCAGAGCGATGGCCGCAGCGATGAACCATGGCGCGAATTCGTGGAAGGTCGCGAACTCGCGCTCGCCGACTCGACTGCGCTCTTGGGCGCTGATCGCGGCGTATGCGGCGGAGAGTTCTTCTTGCGTCGATGCGGTGTAGTACTCGCCGCCGGTGATCGTCGCGATTGAGCGCAACGTCTGGGCGTCGATGCCATCGAACGCCCGGATCAGCGCCCCGGAGTCGGCTGCGAACCCGATCGTGTAGACGCGGATGCCAAGCGCCTTCGCGATCTGCGCCGCGTCGGTCGGGAAGACATCGCCCGCGTTGTTCTGCCCATCCGTCAGCAGCACGATCACGCGACCGCGCGCCTGCGACTCGCGGAGCAGGTTGAGCGCCTCCGTGAGACCGAGCCCGATCGCCGTCCCGTCTGTGAGCAGTCCGGAGCGGACGTCACGCACCGCGCGAATCAGCGCGCTGTGGTCGAGCGTGAGCGGCGAGAGTGCGAGCGCGCGCTGCTGGAAGATCACCAGCCCGACGCGGTCGCCCTCGAGCGTCTCGACGAACTCCTCGACGACACGCTGCGCCGCGACGAGGCGGCTGGGGCCACCGGGCGTGGCGAAGGTCATCGAGGACGACGCGTCGAGCACCGCGACGACATCGATGCCCTCTTCCGGGATGAAGGTCAGCGCCAGCCCCTCCTGCGGGCGAGCGAGGCCGATGATCAGGGCCGTGAGGGCGACGGCGCGCATCACGTCCGGCAGGAAGCGCAGGCGCAGCCGCCAGCTCGTGCCGCCCTCGGCGGCCACGCGCAGCACGCCGATGTCGGCCACCGCCATCGCCGGGCGACCGAGGCCGCGCAACCAGCTCCAGAGCGCAGGGACCGCGACCAGCGGCAGCAGCAGCAGAAGCGCGGGCGTTCCGAAGCTCATGCCGGGGCCACCAGCGCCGGTGGGCGGGAGAGCTCCACGATCTCGAAGGCCACGGTGAGGTCGTGATCGGCGGAAGCGGGGTCGGGGTTGCGATGTGCGTAGACGGCGGCATCGCACCGATCGAGCAAGCCGGCGACGAGCCGCGCCTGCCAGCGCTCGACACCGCGATCCTCCATCCGTCGCTGCAGCTCGACCGTCGTCATCGCCATCGCGCGGAAGTCGAAGCGCTCCTCCAGGTAGCCGCGCACGATTGTCGAGATGCCGCCGTAGAAGCCGTCGAAGTCGCCATCAGGCAGCAGCTGTGCCGTTGTCAGGCCGGTAAGGCGGGCTCGAGCCCGTTCTTCCGGGCCGCTGGGCGGTGTGTCGAGTCTGCGGTCTTCCTCCTGGACCCGCTCTCGCCGGTGTACCCAGAACCATGCGGCGACGCCGATCAGCGCCAGCGCGAGTACGCCGCCGGCGCTGATCGGCCGCTGCCACGCGGGCGCGGCTCCGCCGATCGACGCCTGCGGTTTGAGCGGGCGTAGCGTGCCGTCTGCAGAGGAGACCGATGTGCCGATCGCGAGCGTTGGTGATGGAGCGGTCACGCTGCCGCCGGATCCGTCCTCCATCAGCCACGAGACACGCAGAGCCCCCGGTTGCAACTCGCCAAGCGCGAAGCTCGTGACCACGTAGCGGAAGGTCGTGATCAGCCCTTCGCGCGTCGTCGTCGTCTCCGAGGGCACTGCCTCGATCAGTTCCAGCCCACCGACGAGCCGTGGGTCAGTCGCCGAGATCAGCAGATTCGGCCCGTGCAATACCGAGACGACCAGGCTGGTGCGCTCACCGACGCGCACGCTCGGGGGCTCGAACGCGACCCGCACCTCGACGAGCGGAGTTTCCTGTGCGGATGCGGGCGCGGCATCGACGGCGACTGTGATGGCGAAGAGCACGGCGACCAGCGCCGCCACCGCATGCTGCGCCGCGCGTCGGGCGCTCATCGTCGGGCCGCTCGGCGTCGAAAGTAGCGCAGCAGCGGTTCGACGTAGTCCTCGTCGAGTCGCAGTTCGATCTCCTCGACGCCCGAGGCGGCGAGCGTGCTGCGGCGCTGCTCCGCGCGCTCGGCTGCCTGCTGACGGAATCGCCGCCGTACTCCGGCATCGGAACTGTCGATCAGCATCCGCGCGCCGCTCTCTGCGTCTTCGACCTCGATCATCCCGGCGTCGGGAAAATCGAGGTCCAGCGGGTCGACGAGCGAGATCGCGACCACGTCGTGACGTCGCGCGAGCGTGCGCAGCGACTGTTCGTATCCCGCGTCGAAGAAGTCGGAGAGCAAGAAGACGATCGAGCGGCGACGCAGCACGCGGTTCAGATAGTCGGTGGCTGCGGCCAGGTCGGTGCTGGTGTGTGGCGGCGGGTGAAAGAGGATGTCTCGCACGAGCCTCAGCACGTGGCGGGTGCCGCGAGCGGGCGGGACGAACCGCTCCACGCGATCGGAGAACGTGAGCAGGCCGGAGCGGTCGTTGTTCGAGGCGGCGGCGAAGGAGAGTAGCGCGCAGACCTGCGCCGCCACGCCGAGCCGGCCCGACGTCGACCGCGCTGCAAGCTGCGAGGCCGAGAGGTCGACGACCGAGACGACGTTCACCTCTCGCTCTTCGACGTAGTGCTTGACCCACAGCGTGCCCATGCGGGCGGTGACGTTCCAGTCGATTAGCCGCACATCGTCGCCCGGCACGTACTCGCGGGCCTCCGCGAATTCGATGCCGGAGCCACGGAAGACGCTGCGGTAGTCGCCGGCGAGCAGGGTCGATGCGAGCCGGCGCGCACGAATCTCGATGCGCCGAATCTGCGCGAGCAACTCAGGCGGCAGTTCGGTGCTGGTGGTGTCACCCTCGCCGTTGGTCGCGGTCGGGCGTTCCGCCGTATCGGCCGCGAAGAGGGCGATCACGTTACGGGATCCCGACGCCGGCGAGCAGTTGCTCCACGATCCCTTCGACGGTGACGCCCTGCGCCTCGGCCTCGTAGGTCGTGATCAGACGGTGCCGCAGCACGTCGGGGGCAAGCGCTTTCACGTCGTCGGGGACGACGTAGTCACGTTCGTTGATAAACGCGTATGCCTGCGCCGCGCGGGCGAGGAAGACGCTGGCGCGCGGCGATGCGCCGAATTCGAGCAGCGGAGAAAGCGCGTCCATCTGGTAGCGGGAGGGGTCGCGGGTCGCTTCGATCAGCCGCACCACGTACTCGCGGATGCGGTCGTTCACCTCGACAGCGGCGACCGCTTCGCAGAGTTGCTCGATGCCGGTCGGGTCGGTGACGGCCTCAAGGGTTTCGTCATCGCGGTCGAGGCCACGGCGCAGGATGTCGCGTTCCTCTTCGCGCTCGGGGTAAGTGACCAGAACCTTGAGCATGAAGCGGTCGAGCTGGGCCTCGGGGAGCGGGTACGTGCCTTCGTGTTCGATCGGGTTCTGCGTCGCGAGCACGAGGAAGGGATCGGGCAGCGCCATCGTCTCTCCGCCGATTGTGACCTGTCGCTCCTGCATCGCTTCGAGCAGCGCGGACTGCACCTTTGCCGGTGCGCGGTTGATCTCGTCCGCGAGCACAACGTTGGCGAAGATCGGGCCACGGCGGACGTGGAACTCCGTCTCCAGCGGGTCGAAGACCATCGTGCCGGTGATGTCTGCGGGCAGCAGATCAGGCGTGAATTGTATGCGTGTGAAGGAGCATTGAAGCGTCTGCGCGAGTGATGAGACGGTGAGGGTCTTGGCGAGCCCTGGGACGCCTTCAATCAGCGCATGGCTGTTCGTGAGCAGCGCGATCAACAGGCGATCGACGAGCGCGTCCTGGCCCACGATCACGCGGCCGAGCTGACCCCGGATCGCAGCCAGTGTTGCGAGGTGTCGCTGAATCTGGGGATCGGCCCTCGTCGACTGTTGTGCCATGCGAATAGTCTACCGCTCGGGCCCAGCCGCGGGGCGTTCGAAGACTGCTCGCACGGAGTCGGCGGCAGCAGCGGTGGAGAGCACGGTGACGCGGTTACCTTTCGCGAGGCGGGTGTGACCGCGCGGGATCATCGTCATGCCTTCGTGCCGGATCGCGATCACGACTGTGTCGTCTGTCAATTGTACCTCGGTCAGTTCATGGCGCTCGACGGTGCTGTGGCGCGCGACGTGCAGCTCGAGGTAGCGCACGTCGTCGCCGGTGACGCGCGTGACGCGCCGCCTGCGCATCGAGGCGGATCGACTCTGGACGGAGGCGGCGTCTGCCTGCGTGATGTCGGAGCGACGGAGGATGCCGCAGATCGCATCCGGGTTGGCGCGCTCGACGACCGGCAGCGCGTGGATGTTGCGGCTGCCGAGGATGCTGAGCGCGGCGTGCTGTGTCTGATCGGCGAAGACCGTACGCAGGTCGCGTGTCGCGATTTCGGCGGCGGAGCGATCCGAGTCGCCACTGGAGATCGCTTCGTTGAGGTCGACGTTGGTGATGATGCCGACGAGCTGCCCGTCGTCGTCCATCACGAGCGCGGAACCGTCCGGGTCGCCTCGCAGCGCTTGCATCACCTCGGCGGCCTCGGTCTCGGGGGAGACGGCGACAGGCACCGGCGACATCGCGTCGGCGACGGTGAGCGCCTCCATCACGCTCGCGGTGCCGGGTCCTCCTCGATCAGCACGCCGCGGCGTTCGAGGCCGATCGTGTAGACGCTGCCGCGGCTCAGCGCCTGCGAGGCGGACGTGGCGACCGCCACGGCGGTCATCAGCGGCAGCATGATGTCGTAGTCGCGGGTCATCTCGAACAGCATCAGCACGGCGCTGATCGGCGCGTGCGAGACCGATGTGAAGACTGCCGCCATACCCACCGTGGCGTAGGCACCGGAGCTGGCGGTCAGCTCCGGCAGCAGCCCGTGCACCGCCGCGCCAAAGATGCCGCCGGTGAGCGCGCCCAGGAACAGCGAGGGCCAGAAGATGCCGCCGCTCCCGCCGGAGCCGAGCGTGGCCGCCGAAGCGAGTGGCTTGAGCAGCACGAGCAGCCAGAGCGTCGAAACCGCCGTGCGCGCGTTGACGATGTCGTCCATCACGCCCTGACCTTCGCCCATCACGTTGCGGTCGATCAGCGCAATCAGCCCGACAGCCAGCCCGCGGCTGGCCGGGATCAGCATCGGGGAGCGCAGTGGCGGTCGGGCGAGTAGGTCCTCCGTGCCGTGCATCAGCCGCACGAAGCCGGAACCGACGACCGCTGCGATCCCGCCCAGCAGGGCGTAGAGCGGGATTTCGATCGCGTGTTCGAGTCAGTACTCCGGGATCGCCACCAGCAGGTCCGCGCCGAGCAGCGAGGCGGACGTCACCGTGGCTGCGAGCGACGCAATCATCACCACGCCGAAGTTGCGAGTGGTGATCGACCGCAGCACGACCTCCAGTGCGAAGAAGACGCCGGCGATTGGAGCGTTGAAGGCCGCCGCCACGCCTCCGGCGACGCCACTGGCGACGAGCAGGCGCACGTTGTCGTTCGAGAGCCTCAGCGCCTGCGCGATCGTCGAGCCGAGGCCCGCGCCAATCTGCACGATCGGCCCTTGCCGGCCCGCTGCGCCGCCTGAGCCGAGCGTGAGCGCGGTCGTCACTGCCGTCGTCGGGGCCACGCGCGCGGATACAGCTCCCCGCGGTCTCGACCGCGAGCATCACGTCGGAGACGCCCTGTCCTCACGTCTCGCGAGCGAAGCGCGTGACAATTGGCCCGATGAGCAGCCCGCCCAGCGCGGGCAGGATCAGGATGCGCCAGCCGGGAAGTTCGCTGAGCAGTTGCTCGTGGATCAGGTCGAAGAAGACCCAGTCCGCGAGGCACAGCAGTCCTTCGAAGCCGACCTCCGACAGCCCGGCGAGCACGCCGACGACCGCGGCGAGCAGCATCGGCCCCAGGCGATCGTAGCGGTCGAGCAGCGCCCCAGTGCGATTGACGGCCCGGTTGGCGGCCCGGACTGCTGAGGCTGTGAAGGCTGGCACGACGCCATCCTAGCGCCGAGTCTGTCCTGCTGCCGAACTTGTCTAGTTGCCCCGGGCGTTTTGGCGCTAGCCGCTGCTGGCGACAGCGAGACCGTCCGCAGCGGCGACCACGGAGATGTCGCCGACCTCCACGGCACTGCCGAGCACGCCAAGCAGCGAGCTGATGCGCGGGATCAGGGACTCGGCGGAGATAGCGGCGGTGAGCTGGAGCCGTTCGAACGCGCCGCCGCGAGTCTTGATCAGGAGCTCGACCGGCAGCCCACCCGGATTGGCCGCGAGTTGCTCGATGATCTTCTTCAGCCGACGTACGTCGGAGGGTGCGTCGGTCGTCTCTTCCATCGTGATGCGCAGCCGTCGAGCACCGCCCGGGTCGGGCGGTGCGGCGGGGGCCGGCGGTGCGCCGTTGCCGTTCGTGGGCGGCGATCGGACCGCACGTAGCTGGCCGCGTCCGTTGCCGGTAGCGGTAGTCGGCGCGTTGCCGTTTCCGTCGCGCTGCGGCGGGGCGTTCGCGCGGCTGCCGGGTGGGCCACCGGATGCGCGGCGGCCCGGTCGCGGCGTACGAGGCGTGAAGCGACGACGGTCGAAGTCGATCGGGGCGTGCGTCTCACGGTCGTAGGCAGCGAGCTGCTTTACCGCGACCGTCAGCCGGTCTCCGCGTTCGCGGACCTCGACGAGTGCAAGCAGGACCTCGCCCTGCACCAGCAGGCTGCTCCACTGTTCGTAGGAGTCGGGCCAGATCGTGAGCTCCGTCTGCCCGCTCATGTCCTCGATCGTGATCGCGGCGAAAGGTTTGCCATGGCGCGTCGTCAGCGGGCGCACGATCGTTACGGCGCCGGCGACCACCTCCGAGTGGCCCGCGAGGTCGGCCGTGAGGTCGCTGCTCTCGACGGTGATGTACTCGTCGAGCGCCTCGCGAGCGTCGGCGAACGGGTGCTCGGTGATGTAGGTGCCGAGCAACTCCTTCTCCCAGACGAGCAGTTCTTGTCGCAGCACCTCCTCCTGCCGAGGGTCGGCGGGAGGCAGTTCGAGCGCCGCCAGCGGGGTGTCCACCTCGCTGCCGAACATGTCGAACATCGAGGTCTGTCCGGTCTCGCGCAGCCGCTGTTCCTGTTGCGCGAGCAAGAGGATGCGTTCGACGCCCGCGACCATGCGGTGACGGCCGGCGTCCGGGTCGAGCGAGTCGAGCGCGCCAGCCTGCGTCATTGACTCAAGTGCGCGGCGGTTGAGGTTGCGCGGGTTGAGGCGCCGCGCGAAGTCCTCCAGCGAGGTGAAGACCCCCTCCTCTTCGCGCTCGGCGATGAACTCGTCGATCGCCCCACTGCCGACGTTTTTGATCTGCGCGAGCCCGAACCGAATGGTGGGCGCGCCGTTGGTGTCGCCGTCGCCCTCGGCGTTCTCGATCGTGAAGCGAGTCTGGGAACGCGCCACGTCGGGTGGTAGCACCTCGATGCCGAGGCGCGTGCACTCGGCGACGGCGGCGGCGATGCGATCCTGCGAGCCACCTGCCGAGACGAGTACGGCGGTCATGAACTCCACCGGGTAGTGGGCCTTCAGGTAGGCGGTCTGGTAGGCGATCACGCCGTACGAGAAGGCGTGAGCCTTGTTGAACGCGTAGCCCGCGAAAGGCTCGATCAGGTTGAAGAGGCCCTCGGCCAGCCTCTGGTCGTAGCCCTTCGCGACAGCGCCGGCGATGAAGCCTTCGCGTTCCGCCAGCATCACCTCGGGGATCTTCTTGCCCATCGCCTTGCGCATCACGTCAGCCTGGCCGAGCGAGTAGCCCGCGAACTGTTTCGCGATCTCCAGCACCTGATCCTGGTAGACGATCACTCCAAACGTCTCGTCCAGAATCTCGGCGAGGTCGGGGTGCGGATAGGCAGGGCTCGTGCGCCCGTGCTTCGCGTCGATGTAGGTGCCGATGTGCTCAATCGGCCCCGGCCGGTAGAGCGCGACCATCGCCGCGACCTCGCGGATGTCGCGCGGCTGCAGGTCGGCGACGTTGCGTCGCATGCCGGCCGATTCCATCTGGAAGATGCCGAAGGTGTCGGCGGCGGCGAAGAGCTGCATCGCTTGCTCGTCGCCGTCCGGCAGGTCGATCAGGTTGATCTCCTCGCCGCGGTGCTCGCGGATCAGGTCGACCGCGTGGCCGAGGATCGTGAGGTTGGTGAGGCCGAGGAAGTCGAGCTTCAACAACCCGATCTTGTTGACGACGTTCATGTCGTACTGCGTCGTGGGCAGCGCGTCTTCCGGCTCGTCCTGCTTGGCCGCGCCCTTCGCATTGATGTTGCGCTGCACGGGCAGCACGTCGGTCAGCGGCTCACGCGTGATCACTACCGCGGCGGCGTGCGTGCTCGCGTGCCTCGCGACCCCCTCGAGGCCGCGCGCGGTGTCGAGCATCTCGCGTACCGGATCCTCGCCCTGGTACGCGCCGCTGAGCTCCGCGACCTCGTCGAGTGCGCCGTCGATCGTGATGCCGAGGGTATCCGGGACGAGCCTCGCGATCCGGTCGGTGTCGCCGTACAACATGCCCAGCGCGCGGCCGCTGTCCCGAATCGCGGCTTTCGCGCCCAGCGTGCCGAAGGTGATGATCTGCGCGACGTGGTCACGGCCGAAGCGGTCGGCTGCGTAGTTGATCACCTCGTCGCGGCGGTCGTCGGCGATGTCGAAGTCGACATCTGGCATCGAGAGCCGCTCCGGGTTGAGGAATCGCTCGAAGACGAGCCGGTACTGTGTCGGCTCGATTTCGATCACGCCGAGGCAGTAGAGCACCATCGATGCGGCCGCCGAGCCTCGCACGCCCATCGGGATGCGGCGCTCGCGCATGAAGTGCGCGATGTCCCGCACGATCAGCATGTACTCGATGAAGCCGGTCTCTTCGATGATTCGCAGCTCGTAGGCGAGCCGCTCCCGCTGCTCCTCGGAGAGGTCCCCGCCGTAGTAGCGCTGCACGCCTTTGTCGCAGAGATTGCGCAGGTATCGAGCGGACTCCATCCCGGCCGGGATGCCGGGGTCCGGCAACTGGGCGCGGCCGAACTCCAGATTGATGTCGATCTGCTCCGCGATCAGCGCGGTGTTGTCGGCCGCCTGCGGCAGCTCAGGCAGCAGCGCACGCATCTCCTGCTCGGACTTCAGGTAGAACGACTCGCCGTCCAGCTTGAAGCGGTTCTCGTCGTGGATCGTCGTGTTCGTGCCGATGCATAGCAGTACGTCGTGATGCTGGTGCTGCGCGGCGGTCGTGTAGTGCGAGTCGTTGGTCAGCACGAGCGGCAGGGCGAGCTGCTTGCTGAGGTCTACGAGGCCTGGCGTGAGGCGACTGAACTGCTCTTGCCCGTGTTCCTGGAGCTCCACGTAGTAGCGCCCCGGGAAGAGATCGCGGTACCAGCCCGCGGCCTGCAGCGCATCCTCCTCGCGCCCATCGCTCAGCAGTCGCATCACCTCGCCGGAGGGGCAACCGGAGAGCGCGATCAGGCCTTCGTTGTATTGCTCCAGCAGCTCGCGGTCGATGCGTGGGCGGTAGTAGAACCCCTCGAGGTGCGAGGCGCTGGAAAGCTTGATCAGGTTGCGGTAGCCGATCTCGTTCTGGGCGAGCAGGGTGAGGTGGAACGGCGAGCGATCGTTCGGGTCGCGGTCGGTGCGGCTGCCCGGCGCGACGTAGGCCTCTAGCCCGATGATCGGCTTGACCTCGTTCGCTTTCGCCGTTTCGTAGAGCTCGATCGCGCCGTAGAGCGCGCCGTGATCGGTGATCGCGAGCGCGGTCTGGCCGAGGGCTTTCGCCTCCCGCACGAGATCCGGAATCTTACTCAGGCCATCAAGGAGGGAGTATTCCGAATGTGTGTGGAGGTGGGTGAACATCGGTGTAATCGCTTAGGTAAATACGCGAACGGACGTACGGAAATGCATCTTAGCACAATCGCGGAGGCAGCCTCAGATTGGAAGCTCCGCTAATCCTGAGCCTGTCGGAGGATGCAGAAGCCACGCTTCCGGAGGCGTGAACTAGTCCTCGCGGTCGAGTGTGAACGCCTCGTGTAGCGCGTTGACCGCGCCTTCGACCTGATCCGCGGCGACGATCGCCGTGATGCGAATCTCCGAGGTGGAGATCAGTTCGATGTTGATG
>DASCRM010000049.1:0-4394 GCA_034406555.1 Dehalococcoidia bacterium
CCCGGTCTCGTCGTAGAGCCACACCCCCTCCCCTCGCACGATCTGCACGGGTTCTTCGTAGAACAACGCAGCGCCTGTTCCAAGCAGGCGTTCTCGGCGGGCGATCAGGTCGTCATTTGTCATGGGCGGATTCTGGTCCCGATCGCGTGATGCTGGCAAATGAACGTCGCATGCTCCATGCGACGTTCATTGCGAACGCGCAGCGGGCGTTCTTGTCGCGCGCTGGTAGTGTCAGCGCATGATTGACCCGGAGCAGCACGGCGCACGGTCGCGCACGATCGCCGGGATTCCCGCATCGGTAGTGATCGTGGCGGCTGCTGTCGCGGCGACGCTGCTGGGCGACTCGATGCTGTACGCGGTGATGCCTTCGCGTCCGGACGCATGGTCGCTCTCGGTGCCGGCCGTCGGCGTGCTGCTGTCTGCGAACCGCCTGGTGCGGCTGCTGACGAACCCGCTGGCGGCATGGGTCTTCGACCGGCTGGGGCCGCGGACGCCGTTTGCGTTCGCGCTGCTACTGGCGGCCGTCGTGACGCTGATCTACGGATGGGCGACCGCCTTCGTCGTGCTGCTCATCGCGCGCATGGTCTGGGGACTGTGCTGGTCGCTGCTGCGGCTCGGTGGGTTCTGGGCCGTGCTCAACGCGGCGACGGACGATGACCGCGGCCTGCTGATGGGTGGGTACTCGGCGATCGTGCGCATGGGCAGTGTTGGTGGCGCGCTGGCCGGAGCGCTGCTCACCGACGCGATCGGCCACCGCTCGACGCTGACCATCTTCTCGGCGCTGATGACGCTGGCAGGCGTGAGTTGGTTCTTCGCGACGCGAGGAGGAGCCCGCGACGCGCGCAGGTCTGTCGAAGGCGACAGCGGCGCGCGCGCCGGTATGGTGACCGTGCTCGCCGACCGCAGACTGCTGGCGACCGGGCTGGGCGGGTTGATCACCGGGCTCGTCTTCTCCGGCCTCGTGACCGCCTCGCTGGGCTTCTTCCTGCGCGAGCACTTCGGCGAGGACATCGCGATGCTCGGCTTCGCGGTCGCGGTGACGAGCGCGACGGGGACCCTGCTGGGGTTGCAGTGGAGCCTCGGCCTGCCGCTCGCGCCGCTGCTCGGCCACCTCTCGGACCGCTTCGGGCGGGGCGTGGTCACGGGTGCCGGGTTCGCACTCGGCGCAGGTGGGCTGCTGCTGCTGGCAGTGACACAGTTGCCAGCCTCGCTGCTGTTGGGCATCGCGCTTACCTTCGTCGCCGCGACCGCGCTGACCGTCGGCCTCTCGGCGACGGCGGGCGACCTCGCACCGCCGGAGCGACGATCAGCCGTGATGAGCAGCTACGCGACTTTCCTCGATCTAGGCTCGGCGCTCGGTCCGCTGATCGGGCTGGGCTTCGCCAGCCTCGCGACGCTGCGAGGGATGTACGCCGCCGCCGCGGTGGTGCTGCTAATCGCTGCGGTGCTCTCGCAGAGAGCCTTCGCGGGCGCGGTTCGGCAGCGGGCTGAAGGCGTGAGTCGGTAGCGCCCCGGTGGGCTCCGCTACACTGCGCCAGTGACACGGCAGTCGCGGCCCATGAGGTACGCGAGGAGAGCGAGTAGCTATGCGAGCAGTCGGAGTGATCGAGTTTGGGGACGCAGACGCGTTGCAGGTCGTCGACCTCCCGGAGGTGCATGCCGGGCCCGGCGAGCTGCGCATTCGGGTACACGCCGCCGCGGTCAACCCGACGGACACCTATGTCCGCAATGGTGCGAGGGCCGAGGCGCAGCGCAAAGACCCGCCGCCGTACATTCCGGGGATGGACATCGCCGGCGTGATCGACGAGGTCGGAGACGGCCCGGTGACCGACGTCGCTGTGGGTGACGCGGTGATGGCGATGGTCGTCCCCTCCGCCAGCCACGGCGCGTATCGGGAGAGCATCGTGCTGACCGCCGACGCCGTCGCGCCGGCCCCGGCCGGGGCCTCGCACGCCGAGGCGTCGACGTTGCCGATGAACGGACTGACGGCGCGGCTCTCGCTCGACGAGCTCGCCCTGCAGCCCGGTCAGACGGTGGCAGTCACAGGCGCGGCGGGCTGCTACGGCGGTTACATCGTTCAGCTCGCGAAGGCCGATGGGCTGCGTGTGATCGCCGACGCGTCGAGTGTCGATGAACAACTCGTACGCGATCTCGGTGCCGACATCGTCGTGCCGCGTGGCGACGACATCGCGGAGCAGATCCGCAAGGTCGCCCCAGAGGGTGTCGATGGGCTTGCCGATGGTGCCGTCCAGAGCGAACTGGCGGTGGCGGCGGTGCGCGATGGTGGTGCGTTCGCATCGGTACGTGGCTGGGGCGGCGACGAGCGCGACATCACCTTCCACCGCACCTCCGTCGTTCGCTACGACCACCGAGCCGACCTGCTCGACGGGCTGCGGCAGCAGACCGAGGCTGATCTGGTCAGCCTGCGCGTCGCCGCGACCTACCCGCCGGAACAGGCAGCCGACGCCCATCGTCGGCTCGAGGCCGGGGGCACACGTGGGCGCTGCGTGATCGTCTTCTAGCCGCGTCTTTCGCGAGCCTGAGCCTCGCGCCCTAGAGGCTGAGCGGGCAACTGACGCGGCGCCCGCGTCCGTGCGCCTTTGCGGCCTCGTGGCGCCGCCGGGCGGCGGTCGCGATTTCTGCCATCACCTCGACCCCCGCCTGCGGGCGTGTACGTAGAAACTTGAGCAGCTTCGGGCCGGGGATCTTGCGCAGCTCCACGTCGGTGGCGGCGATGTAATCGTCGTGCTCGATGATCGCGGACTATACGATCACCTCGCCGGCGCCCAGCAGGTGCGGTTCCGTGTGCACGTGCCCTTCTGCGACGAAGGTGCGGTCGGTGATCTCGACCTCGCCACTGACGATCACGTAGACATCAGTGACGCGGTCGTCGCCGCTGGTGATCGGCTCCCCGGGGATCAGCGTGTCGCGGCTTGTGTATCGGGCCAGCACCTCGAAGTCGCTCTCCGGTAGCGAACGGAAGATGTCGAGGCCGGCGAGCAATTCGATCGCCTGCGCGAGTTCTGTCTCGGGAACCGTATTCGTGGGTAGTGAGTCGCGGTCGGTCGCCATTGTTGAACCTCCTGAGTGGTAGTGCCCCGTCCTCACAACCCAGCCTGGAGGCGATCGCAGTCTGATGCGGTGAGCGAGGCCACATGGCGCCTTCGACAGGTTCGAATCGGCGATGGCCAGTTGTCTGACATGTGGGTCAGGGCTGATCGCTCCTGCCGCGTTCGCCGGGTATGGTGAAAGCGTGGCGCGATCGCACTGCGGCGGGCACCCCCCACCCCATCGGGTCATGAAACGTGAGGAACTCGCATGTTGGCACGCCTTGGTGGTTGGAGCTTCCGGCATCCGCGCAAGATCGTCGGCATCTGGGTAGCCGTGGTGGTCGTGGTGTTTGGCTCCGCCTCCGTGATCGGCTCCGCCTTCGACGCCTCGTTCGAGGTTCCGGCCTCGGCAAGCCGTCGTGGGATCGATGCTCTCGACGACCACTTCGGTGGCTTCCGCAGCGGGACGAGCGGCTCGATCGTCTTCCGTTCAGACGCGGGCATCGATGACCCAGCAGTGCAGGCGGTGATGGAGGAACTGTTCGCGGAAGTCGGGAAGTTCGAGGGCGTGACCGTTTCCAGCCCGTACGGCGGACGCGGGAGTGCGTCCCAGGTCAGCGAAGATCGACGCGTCGCGTTCGCCGCGGTCAGTCTGGCCACCGACCTGGACTTCACCGAGACGGCGCTGATCGGCGCCGACATCGTCGAACTGCTCCCGGAGGTACCGGGGCTGGAGATTGAGATCGGTGGGCAGGTCCTCGCCGAATTCGAGCCGCCAGAGTCGGAGTTGATCGGCCTGGCGCTTGCGGTCGTGGTGCTGATCGTCGCGTTCGGATCCGTGGTGGCGATGGGACTCCCGATCGCGGTCGCTGTGACCGGCGTTGGCGTTGGCGCTGCCCTGATCATCCTGATCTCGAACGTGATCGCGATGCCCGATTTCGCGACCACGATCGGCGCGCTGATCGGGATCGGCGTCGGTATCGACTACGCACTGCTGATAGTCACACGCTATCGAGAAGGGCTCGCCGTCGGGCGCTCGCCCGAGGAGTCGACCGTCACGGCGATGGACACTGCCGGCCGCTCTGTGGTCTTTGCCGGGCTCGCCGTGATCATCTCGTTGCTGGGCATGCTGATCATGCAATTGCCGTTCGTCACCGGAATGGCCGTTGGTGCCGCCGTGACCGTCGCGATCACGATGCTGGCGGCGGTCACACTGCTGCCGGCGATGCTCGGTTTCGCGGGCGCGAGTATCGAGGTGACCCGCTGGCGCGGCCTGATCGCGGCCGGATTCTTCGCCATCGCGCTGCTGGGAGTCGGGCTGGGCGTCCCGCTGCTGTTGGTGGG
>DASCRM010000050.1:0-5008 GCA_034406555.1 Dehalococcoidia bacterium
CGGGTCCTCAAGACCGGCGTTCGCCCAGAACGAACCAGTCTGGCTGTGGAAGTGCGTGTAGTTCAGGTACACGGTCATCGTGATGTCGAAGTCCGATGGTGAGCCGTCCGCCGGCCTCGGGCCTGCACGGCCCAGGTAATGTTGCGCACGATCGGCTCAGTGCGAACCTTGATGCCAACCGCCTCAAGGTCCTCCGCGATCAGCCTGCCACCGTCGACCCATGTCTGGGCCTCCACCGGCAGCATGAAATGCAGCTCACGGCCGTCGTAACTGCCGTCGGCCTTCATCGCATCGACAAGCTGCTTCGCCCGCGTCGGGTCGTAGCCGAGTTTGGGCTCGACCGCGTCCCAGCCTACGGGGAAACGCGTCGTCCGCGATGCGGGGAAGTATGACTCCCGCGTGAAGTCACCGAAGTAGACGACATTGCCCACGCGGTCGCGGACGATACCTTCCGCTTCCTTGATGTCGGGGGAGCTGTGTGCGTCGATCGCGCCGGCCCGGAAGGCGGCCTCCTGCGCGGCGTTGTCCTGCAACACCGTGTACTGGATCTTGTCCATGTACGGCCGGTCCTTGACGAAGTAGTCCGGGTTGCGAACCGCCACTTCGCGACTTCCGACCTGGTAGCTGTCAAACATGTATGGCCCGGTGCCGATCGGGGCTTCTTCCTTCAGCACCGTCTCGTCGAGCATCTCCAGCGGCACTTCGTAACCGCGGTTCATCGCGCCTTCGTCGCCTTCCAAGAAGAAGGCGAAGAGGCCATCGGTCTTGTACTCGATCGTGAGGTCGTCGACCGCGGTCACCGTCCACCCGCTCTTCAGCAGCGTGTTCGAGGAAGCCGGCGCCTCCTTCACGAAGTTGTAGCGCGCCACGACGTCCTCGGCCGTGAGCTGGCGGCCGTTGACGATCGAGTTGAACTTCGAACTCTTCGGGTTGTTGTGGAAGTTCGCGCGGTTCAGCCTCACGACGAACGTGGTCTCGTCCACCTGCTCCAGCGACTCGGCGAGTCGCATATAGAGCTGTCGCGAGGCGTCCGGGACGTCACGCAGATGCCAGAGCGAGTCGTAGTAGCCGTTGTCCCGTCGCCAGGTGTTCGGCCACGAGGGGTCGACACCGGGGTGGAAGGGGCTGAAGTGCGGTGCGACCGAATCGTCCGCGGTGCGGAAGAAGCCGCCGGTCTTGATCGCCGCCTCCGGCTGAGCAGCCGTCGTCGCCGCTGCCGCTGCCGATGTCGCGGCGGGCGCGGCCGTCGAGGCCGCGGTCGTCGCTTCGTCGTCGTCACCGCAGCCGATCAGTGCCGCGCCGGTCAATCCTGCGATGCCGAGGCCAGCGCCTCGTAGGGTTGCACGACGTGAGATGCGGCGGTTGTTCCAGAAATTCCGCTCGTCCATGCGTGGGTCCCCTCTTTATCATCGCACCCCGCGGCGCGCGCCAGATACGACACTCTGACGTGTCAATTTTCGCAAGAGCTACAAGAGCCTCAGAAGATCGTCAACGTACAATGTAAGGTACGTTGACGATCTTCTGTAAGTCTCCGCCCTTGCCTCACAATTATTACGCGCATCGCTGGCTGACGGATTCGGTCCGTACGCGAGCGGGGAGATCGTCAGCCCGCGCCGGAACGTACAATCACCAGGCTCCGAAATTCGGCGCGATCCCGCGAGATTCCCATCGCGAGGCTCGATGCCGTTAAACTGGGCAACTACAAGCAGACCGCGCCCGCGATATCGGGTGCACAGTTAAGGAGACCGTGACGCGATGCCGCTGTACGAGTACTACTGCGAAGACTGTCACGGCGTCTTCGAACTGCTGCGCCCACCCCGCGAGGCTTCGACCAACCAGCCATGCCCAGAGTGTGACGCTGACGCTGCGCGTGTGGTCTCCAACTTCCAGGCTTTCGTTTTCCGCGACGGGTACCCACGCAAGATCCCGGACGACGGCACGCACTGGCACCTGGGCACGAAAGTCAGAGACCCGGTCAACAAGGCCGTGGAGCCGAACGAGCATCCTGAGTTGATCGATCAGAAGCGGGGCCCGGAGACCGTCCCCAACGCCGAGGAGCGCGAGGCGGCCCGGGATCTGGCCGATCAGTACGCGATCACCACACGGGCGGGACCGGACGCTCCCAAAGACAAGGGAGTCGAAGACAGACTCAACATGTTCCGACGCCGCGCCCGCAGTACTGCCCGCCGTACGCAGTTGAAGCGACGGCGCAAGTCGAACGCAGAATCGACGCCGCGCACCGTCTCCGGCAAGCACGTGCAGGGCAAAAGCGACAGCTAAGACTCGCCCCCAGCCCGACTGTCCCTCGTCGAGCCAGCTCGACGATCGCGATTAGACCGGCTGGCCGGACGGATCCTCGTAGCCTTCCCCCCGGGCTCTCGGCAGCCCGAACAGGTACCTGCTCGATTCGAGGTGCTTCAGAGTGCCGCGCGATCGACTAGAGTCGTGTGCGCTGCGCACGTATCGCAGCTGACAGCAGAGGGGGAACCATGACACTCGAAGGCAAAGTCGCGTTCATCACCGGGGCAGGCTCAGGCATCGGACGGGGCACGGCCGAGCGGCTGGCCCGCGAGGGCGCGGACATCTGCATCGCCGACATCGACGCCGCCACCACCGATGGCGGCGAGGGTTCAGGCGACTAGCGGGCGCTAGTCCTCGTCGTCGACACCGGCGATCTGCGTGTAGCGTTCGATCTGCGGCCGCCCGGCGAGCAACCCGCCGAGGCTGCTGCCCAGCTTCTTCATGTGGTCGGTCTGCCCGTGCGCCTTCTGCGCATCCTCGCTGGCGTACTGCTCGTAGAAGAGGAACATCGTCGGGTCTTCTTCGGAGGAGTGCAGCGAGTAGGTGGGGACATCCGGCTCGTTGGCCGCCACTGCCTGCACCATCTCCATCAGGGCAGCCTCAAGCTCGGGCTCTTTGCCCTCTTGAGCCTGCAATTTCGCGACGACTGTGATCATGTTGGCCCCTCGCACTCTCGCGGGCTTTGCCCGCCTCACGATGCCCACAAGCTACACCGTGACGCCTCCGCCGCATAACCTCCCAGCGATGGGAGCGCCCTGCCGGGGGCTCCGCAGTTTCGGAGCCCAGTGATGGCGCAGCGTCCGCTCGGCGTGATCCTCACCGGTGGCCTCGGCACGAGGTTGCGACCGCTAACGCCCGCGACGCCGAAGGCGCTGGTGCCGCTACTCAACCGCCCGTTGCTCGCGTATGCGCTCGACCTCTTCGCCGGCTTCGGGCTGACCGACACCGTGGTCGTGGTCAGTGGGGCGCACGAGGGTGTCGCGGAAGCGGCGGCGCCGCTCGCCCCGCCGGGCCTCGACGTGAGCATCGCGGAGCAGCTGCGCCCGCTCGGCATCGGCGACGCGGTCACCTCCGTCGGTAGCGCGCTCGATGGCCGCACGGTCGTCGTGCTGGCGATCGACACGATCCTGATCGGCGACTGTCGCCCGGCGCTCGACGCCTTCGAGCGTGCGCAGGCCGACGCCGGACTGCTGCTGCACCCGACCGACCGCCCGCGCGAGATGGGCATCGCCGTGCTGGAGGGCGACCGCATCGTGTACCTCGTCGAAAAGCCGGAGCAGCCGCGTTCCAACCTCGCCGCCGTTGGCCTGTGGATGCTCGGCCCGGCAGCCATCGAGCGGCTGCGTCGCGACCCGTCCACCCGCGCGGACGGCGAGATCGACCTCACGGGCACGATCGCAGCGATGCTGGCGGACGGAGCGGACGTGCGCGGCTGGGAGCTGGACGGCGAGTGGCTGGACATCGGGGCTGTGCCCTCGTTGCTCTCGACGCAGGCGCGGTTGCTCGCCGATCTGCGGGCCGCGCCCCCGGACGCGGAAGACACACGCATCGAGGGCGCCGTCGCAGCGGGGGAGGGCGTACGCGTCACTCACTCCACACTGCGCGGCCCGCTGCTGATCGGCGCGGGTGCAGACATCGAGGACTGCGAACTCGGCCCGAACGTCGTGATCGGCGATGGCGCGAGGCTGCGCTCGGTGCGGCTGAGCGACGCGATGGTGGCGGCGGGCGCGACGCTGGACGGCGTCACCCACACTGGCGTGGTCGTGAATGCCTCGAACGAGGTCGGAGCCTAGCTCAGGCGCTCAGCCAGCCCCGCGACTATGGCGCGACCGCATCCTGCTCGATCGGCAGGTTCGTCGCCGGGTCAACCTCGAAGGGGCTGTTCAGCTCCAGATCGTCAGCGATCTCGCGGATCGCGGGGAGCACGTCGGAACCCCACAGCCGCAGACTGCGCATCGCATCGTCGTGGGTCATCGCGCCGTCACCGTCCCAGAAGAAGATGCTGCCCGGCCGGATGTACTCAAGAATGTGCTTGATCTTCGGGATCACGGTCTTCGGTGTCCCTGTGACGATGCTGCCGGTCTCCAGCAGCTCGTCGTACGTCCGCCGGGCGTGCGGCGTTGCCTCAGCCTGCGACAGCACCGGAGCCTCGCTTGATGAGATCGCCTCCGCGTCCGTCTTCTCCTCGAACCCGCGAGCGCCGGCGATGCCGCGAGCCTGCGCGGTCGGCAGCAGCTGTGTGCGATCCACCAGCCCCGGGAGTCGCTGGAGATGACCCTTCGCCTGACCTCGGCTGCCTTCGAGGAAGATGTTGCCGGGGCCCTCGATGTACTTCTTCCCGGTCTCGTAGGCTAACTCCTCGGTCTCGTCGACGTGCACCTTGATCAGGTAGCCGGTGTGCTGCGGGCCAGCCTCGTACCCGTCGCGCGCCGCGACTTCGGCGTAGTACTCAAACGCGCGCTTCGTCGGCTCCTCGGCGACCGCGTTCATGATGTACGGATAGCGGCGCTTCGCGGCCCACTCCATCGTGTTCTTGCTCACCTGCCCGGGGATCCAGATCGGAGGGTGCGGCTCCTGGTAGGGCTTCGCCCACGGGTTCACGTAGCGGAAGTCGTAGTGCCCGCCCTCCCAGCGGAAGGGGCCCGGCTCCGTCCACGCCTTGAGAATGAAGTCGTGCGCCTCCTGATAGCGCTCCCAGTTGTAGGTG
>DASCRM010000051.1:0-14493 GCA_034406555.1 Dehalococcoidia bacterium
CGACAGCAACCGCCGAGGCGACAGCAACCGCCGAGGCGACAGCAACCGCCGAGGCGACAGCAACCGCCGAGGCGACAGCAACCGCCGAGGCGACAGCAACCGCCGAGGCGACAGCAACCGCCGAGGCGACAGTGACACCGCCGCTCGCCGGTCCGAAGTTCCCGCGTGACGTGGCGATCGTCGACTCCGACCGCATCCTCGTCGTCGACTCGCTGAGCCACATCGTGCGAGTGCAGACGTGGGATGGCGCCAGCGTGGATGTATTCGGAACCGCCTGTGAGCAGGGTGGCGATTCGGCGCACCTGCTGAATCCTCGCGGTGCGGCGATCGATGGCTCCGGCAACGTCTTCATCACGGACACGGCCAACAACCGCGTGGTGGTGCTGGCCGCTCGCTAGGTCGGTCGCGGCTGTGCCGCGCTGTCTCTTCTGGATGGAACCCGTCCAACCGCTCGTATGAACGCGAGGGCTTCTCCACCTGCGCCCCCTTCGGCTGGAGTGGCCGCAGCCTGTGTAGACGGGTTTTCGTCGAAGCTGCCGAGCGGCCTCTCTGTCTCGCGAATCCGCTGGCGATGGTGCTGCGTATCCCCTGTGCGACCGCGTAGCAAGTGTCCCGTTCGGGATTTGGTGCTACGATCCGCGGGAACGAGCCTCAGAATCGGGGCTCGGGAGGGATGATTCGATGCTCGGGACTCTGGGGTGGCAAGAGCTACTCATCATCCTCGTGATTCTCGCTTTGCTGTTCGGCGCCACTCGTGTGCGCGACCTCGGCGGGGCGCTCGGTAGCGGTATCCGCGAATTCCGCGAGCAGGCGCGCGCCGACGATGAAGACGAAGACGGCGACGCAGACTCGGACGAGAAAGCAGACGCCGCCGCTCCGGCCTCGTCTGATGGCGACTCGTCTGACTCGTCTGGCTGACGCAGCGGCGGAAGTGACGCAGTGAGCCGGCCAGAGGCCGGCTTTTTTCTTGCTCCGTTCGCTGCTGCGAGAGCCTCTGCTATGCTCGGTCTCGCGAACTGAGTCGCCTCGTTCCTCCTCCGGAGGACACAACACAGCCACATGTACCGCGCCGGCTCAGCGGCTGGCGGGACGTGATGGAAGGAACCCACGTTGGAAATTGTCCCCGGCCTGCATCAGATCAAGACGCCCATGCCCTCGCCCGCGTTGCCGTACGTGATGGCCTACGTGCTCGAAGGGAAGGATGGCATCTCGCTGTTCGACACGGGGTACGGGACGCCCGCGGCATGTGAGGCGATGACGGTGCGGTTGAAGGAGCTGGGCTTTAGGCCGAGCGACGTTCAGCGGGTGATCGTCTCGCACTTCCACCCGGACCACTTGGGGATGGTGGGCTGGGTCAAAGAGCAGTCGCGGGACTGTGAGCTGGTGCTGATGGACAAGGAATGGGAGCACATGAGCGCGCGTATGCCGCAGTCCGCTCCCACCAAGGACAGCAATGGCAAAGAGATCAACGACGCGAGCCCGGATGATTGGTCCAGCGGGTCGGATGGTTGGATGCTCTCCCACGGCATCACGCAGAAGGAGCTGGACGACGGTCGCAAGACCGGGAGAGATCGCCCGCCGGGGATGTCCCCCGCCGACATGGGCGCCGGGAATACCAAGGACAAGGAGGTGGTCAAGCACCCCGCGTCTCACGGGCACATGTTCGGCAGCGGCGAGCCGCAGGTGACGCTGACCGACGGCGAGGTGATCGAGTTCGATGGCTGGTCCTTCGAGGCGGTCTGGACGCCGGGCCACACGCCGGGGCACCTCTGCCTCTACGAGCGCAACCACAAGCTGATGTTCACCGGCGATCACGTACTGCCGCACATCACGCCCAACGTCTCGCTGCACCAGGAGCAGGACGGCACCAGCCCGCTGGCCGACTTCCAGAACTCGCTACGCAAGGTCGCGAAGTTCGACACGGCGATGGCGCTGCCCGCCCACGAGTTCAACATCCGTGACCTACCGGCACGCGCCCGCCAGCTCGTCGGCTTCCACGACGAACGGCTGGATGAGGTGCACCATGCGCTCAGCACCACCACGGCTACGGCGAGCGAGGTCTCGTCGCGCGTGCACTGGAACACCGGCCCGTTCGAGGACTTCAACATCTTCTCGAAGCGCTCGGCGCTCGGCGAGACGCTCTCGCACCTCGTCGTGCTGGAGGACACCGGTCGCGTGAAGCGCGTCGAGACGGACGGCTTCGTGCGCTGGGAGCAGGCCTAAGCTTCGCCGGGCCTCCCTCGCTTCGGGCGATGGATGACATGTTGATCGAGGCCGTGCAAGACTGGCTCCGCTCTTGAGCGAGGGTCGCCCCATGGCTACAACGGACCGCACCGCAGACTCGCTTCAGCAAGCGAGATGCGCTCGGGCGCCGTGGCTGGCGCGAGGCCTTTGACCTCTTCTCTGCCGCTAACTCGGTGCAGGCGCTGGAACCTGAGGACCTCGGGTCGCTGGCGGAGGCGGCCGACGCGCTTGGCGATATTGAGGCGGTGATTGACTCGCAGGAGTGAGCTTGCGCCGGCTACGTCGAGCGCGGAGATGATGGGCAAGCGGCTCTGACCGTACTCGAACTCATGAACTGGTACGCGGTTACCGGTGAGGGTGCCGTGGCGCGAGGCTGGTACGGCACCGCCGACCGTCTGCTCGAGGGCGAGCCGGAAGGCGCGGGCCACGCGCGAATGGCTCTCGCTCGTGCCAACGTCGGTGGCGGCGACACCGCGATGGATGAGGCGCAACATGCGATCGAAATCGCGCGCCGGATCGGCGACCGAGAGATCGAGATGAGTGCGCTGCACCTCCAGGGTCGCGTGATGGTGCAGCGAGGCAATCTGGAGCAAGGTACGCCGCTGCTGGACGAGGCGATGACGGCCGCGGTCGGCGGCCAGCTTGGCAACTTCGGCGCGACCGCGATTCTCTGCAACACGATCGTTGCCTGCGAGGAGGTCGCCGACTACCAGCGAGCGGCCGAGTGGATCGACGTGGCCGATCGGGCGGCCGTGCGACAGGGCCTCGTGGTGGTGCAACGCCACCGCCGCACCGACCGGGCGATGATCCTGCGGCTGCGCGGGGAGTGGGCCGAAGCGGAGGGCGAGGCGAGGCAGGCCTGCGAAGAGCTCGATAGCTTTGAGTCGGGAGAGATCGGGCGGGCATGGCGCGAGATCGGGGACATCTGGCTCTGCCTGGGCAATCTGCGTGGCGCTGAGGCAGCGCTGGAGCGGGCCGACGAGGTCGGTACGTCACCTCAGTCGGGCATCGCGCTCGTGCGACTTGCGGAAGGGAATGCTGCCGCCACCGCTTTGATGATTGCGCGCGCTCGAAGAAGCTACCGAGCCGCTGACGCGCTCCCGTTTGCTGCCAGCGCAGTTGGAGATTGCGATTGCCGTCGGAGATATCGACACGGCGCGCGTCGCCGCCGATGAGCTGGAGGCGGTGGCTCAGACGTATGGCACGCCGGCACTGGATGCCATGACCACATACGGGCGCGGGGCACTTCAACTGGCCATGGGCGAGATAGCAGCGGCCTGCATGAGTCTGCGCCGTGGATCCCAGCTGTGGCAGGAAGTCAGTGCCCCTTACGAGGCGGCGCGCGCGGGTTTTGTTGGCCCAGCCTTTCGCTCTGAGGGCGACGAGGAGGCGGCGGCGCTCGAGCTGCGAGCGGCTGATTCCACATTTCAGCTGCTGGGCGCGGCTTCCGCATCCGCAGAAGTCGCCGAGCTGCGCGGAGCCGACGACGGTGCCTCGGCGGAGCGTGCCGTTAAGACATTCATCTTCACCGACATTGTCCAGTCAACGGCGCTGGTGGAGGCGATGGGGGATGAGGCCTGGCAAGACCTGCTGAACTGGCACGATGAGACGTTGCGATCCGTGTTCGTTGCTCACGAGGGAGATGAGGTCAACGTGACGGGCGACGACTTTTTCGTCGCCTTCGACGACTCTGTAACGGCGGTCGCCTGTGCTGTCGATCTCCAGCGCACGCTGGCTGAGCATCGGCGGATGCACGGCTTCGCCCCGCAGGTGCGGATCGGGTTACACACTGTCGAGGCGACTCGACGGGGTCGCGACTTCGGCGGGAAGGGCGTGCATGAGGCCGCGCGGATCGCCTCCATGGCAGGTGGGGTCAGATCATTGTGAGCGAGGCTACGCTCGCGGCCGAGCCTGTCCCATTCGCCGTCTCGGAGCTGCGGTTTGTGGACCTGAAGGGTATCGCGGAGCCCGTAGGTGTCGCGGCTGTTGAGTGGCGCTAGATTTGTGGCGTGACCAACAGTGAAACTCCGCCAGCAGCCACGGTCCGGAACCGCCAACCCTTCGCCGTTGTCATGAAGATGGCGACAAGGAGGCTCGATGCGACTGACGCTGATCATGATTGTGGTGCTACTGGTGTTCGCGGTCTGCTCCGACGGCGTAGCCGGCGGCGACCAACCGCCGGCGGCGACCGCACGCTCCGGCGCTACGAGTGTCGCGGTGGGACTGGGCTCGTACTGCTGGACGAGCGGAGGTGCCGGCCTGTGCGCCGACTCACCCGGCATCGTCACCGGCACGGAGGACCTCGAGGTGAGTCGTGGCGAGGCCGTCACAATCGGCGGCGCATTCGCGCAGACGGAGTTTGCCCTCGAAGACGCACGCATCCGGCCGATCGAGGGCGAAGCCGCTGAGGAGGCCGAAGAGTGGCGGATGTGGACGCCGACGATGGCGACGTGGCCAAGCGAGTGGAGTGCGCTTGAGCTTGAAGCGGTCGACGGAGGCCTCCGACTGATCGCCGACCTGCCGGCCGGGCGATATCTCGTAAGCCTCGCGCTCAGCTTCCCGCAGGGCGACGCCGGCTATGGGCTGATTCTCGATATACGGTAATCCCGTTAGCGGTGCGACAATGTGCCTATGACGGACTCCGACAGCGGTCGCAGGCGACGAGCACCGACGTTCCGCGAACGCGGGGCACTGCTGCTTGGCCGGGCGGCCGGGGCGGCGACGCGAAAGCTCGGTCGAGGCGGGGGCACGGCGCTACCCGGACTGATTGCGGCAACGCTCGCGCCGAGCCTCGTGGCGGCGCTTGGCGGGCAGCTCGGGCACGGCGCGGTCACCGTCACCGGCACCAACGGCAAGACGACGACGACTCGGCTGTTGGCGGCGGCGGCGACTCGTGCCGGACTACTCCCATTCACCAACGCCTCTGGCTCGAACCTCGAACGCGGGATCGTCAGCAGCTATGTCGAGCAGGCGAACGGCAGCGGCGCTCTGGAGCAGACCGCCGAGCGGCTCGGCGTGATCGAGGTCGATGAGGCGACGATGCCCGCCGTCTTCGCCGCGCTGCGACCGCGCGTTACGGTCTTCCTCAACCTCTTCCGCGACCAACTCGATCGCTATGGCGAGGTGGACTCCGTCGCCGAGGGCTGGCGCAGCGCGCTGGCGACGGCGGGCGGGGCGACGACGCTGGCGTTGAACGGCGACGACCCGGCGATCGCGTTGCTGGCGGAGGCGGGCGGGGCACAGGCGGTGACGTTTGGCGTCGAGGACCGCTCGGTCGCCCTCGATGGCATCGAGCACGCGGCGGACGCGCGCTTTTGCCTCTGTGGCGCGGCGTTCGCGTATGAGGCCGTCTACATGGGACACGTCGGCATCTGGCGCTGTGATGCCTGCGGGCGGGCGCGGCGGGAGCCGGACGTCGCGGCGCGCGATGTCGACCTCTCGGAGCACGGCGTGCGCTTCCAGCTGGATGTGCGCGCGGCCGGGCCGGGCCGTTCTTTGCAGGTCGACCTGCCGTTCGTCGGGCTGTACTCGGTCTACAACGCGCTGGCGGCGGCGGCCGCTGCGCACGCGCTGGGGCTACCGATCGATGCGCTGGTCGAGGCGCTCGAGCAGGCCGGTCCGGCATTCGGGCGGCAGGAGCGCTTCCTCGTCGATGGGCGCAACGTGCGGTTGCTGCTGGCGAAGAACCCGACCGGGTTGAACGAAGTCGTGCGCACCGTCGCCTCGCAGGCTCGCCCGCCGACGCTACTGGCGATGCTCAACGATGGCATCGCCGACGGACGTGACGTCTCGTGGATCTACGACGCCGAGATCGAACTGCTCGCCGGGTACGCCGGATCGGTGATCGTCTCCGGCACACGGGCGGATGACCTCGCGCTGCGCTTCGCCCTCGCGGGCGTCGAGCCGACCGAGGTGGTGGCGGACATCGATGCAGCGCTGGAACGTGCGCTCGCACTGACACCTGAGGGTGGCTGGCTGGAGGTCGTGCCGACGTACACGGCGATGCTGACGGTGCGTGCGATCCTCGCTGATCGCACCGGCGCGGCAGCCTACTGGGAGACAGCCGAGCCGATGGAGGTGGACCTGTGACCGCCGCGCCCGAGCAGCCGACCGAGCGGGCGATTCGCCTCGTGGACCTCTACCCGGAGGTGATGGACGTCTACGCCGATCGCGGCAACGTGATCGCCCTGCGCGCACGCTGCGCGCGGGTGGGCGTGGGCTGCGAGGTGACGGCGGTCGGCCTCGGTGACGCGCTGCCATCGGACGCCGACCTCGTGTTGATCGGTGGGGGGCAGGATCGCGAGCAGCGGCGGATTGTCGGCGATCTCGCCGCGCATGGCCCGATGCTGCGCGCCTGGGCGGAAGCCGAGACCGCGATGCTCGCTGTCTGCGGGGGGTTCCAGCTCTTCGGCAACTCCTATCGCACCTCCGCCGGTGAGCAGTTGCCCGGCATCAGCATCTTCGACGTGGTCACGGTCGCGCCCGGCCCCGACTGGGAGCGCTGCATCGGCGACGTGCTCGCGCAGCCCTCGCTCGATGGACTCGGTGAGGTGGTTGGTTTCGAGAACCACGCTGGCCGCACCTACCTCGGCCCGGCGGCGCGGCCTTTCGCGCAGGTGCTGCGTGGCTGGGGCAACAACGGCGATGATGGCAGCGAGGGCGCCGTCTACCGGCAGGCCGTCGGTACCTACCTCCACGGCCCGCTGCTGCCGAAGAACGTCGAGCTGATGGACCGTCTGCTCCTCGCTGCGCTGCGCCACCGCTACGGCGAGGACACGACGCTCGAGCCGGTCGAGGATCAGTACTCCGAGCGCGCCCATCGCAGCGCAGTGGCGGTCGCGAAGCGGCGCGGGCGGCCGAACCCACGCTGAGCGGGGCTGCGTCGGCGCGACGGGATTGACGCCCCGCCCGGTGCTGCCGATGCTGGCGGCAGCGGGATGGAGCTGGAGTAGAACGTCGCAGTGACCGCTCGCCGCCTCTGTGCCATCGTGCTGATCGCCTTCGCCGTAACCTTCGCTGCCTGCGGAGGTGCCGACGCGACAGTGCGCGTGATCGTCGATGGCACCGTGCAGGCGACGCCCTCCGTCGTTGCGACGGAGGTGCCGACGGCCTCACCGACTCCGGAGCCGGTGCCGTTCACACCCACGCCACCGCCATCAACGATCGACCCGGACGATATCCGCGGGTTCCTCTGGCCGGTCGAAGGCGCGTGCCTGCCCGATCGCAGCGCGCTGATGCCGAACTCGCCTCGCGAGTACCGCTCCGGCACGCACGAGGGCATCGACTGGTACGACCTCTCCTCGTGCGCCCGAGTCGCGGAGGGGACGGCGGTGCTCGCCATGTTCGATGGCGTGGTCGTCCGCGCGGACACCGAATACGAGGGCTTGACCGCCCGCACGCTGGCGGCGCTGGAGGCACGGGTCGCGGCGTGCGGGTGCAGCGAGCCGGAAGTCCTCGACACGTTCCGTGGGATGCAGGTCTGGATCGACCACGGCAACGGCGTGCTCACCCGCTACGCCCACCTCGGCAGCATCGACGAGACGACCTACGTCGGCGCAGAGGTGCTGCGCGGGCAACGCATCGCCGGCGTCGGCGAGTCGGGCACGCCGGAGTCGGTGCGCGAACCCGATACGGAGATGCACCTCCACGCGGAGGTTCGCATCGGCGAGAGCTTCCTCGGGGCGGGGCTGCCGACTGCGGAGGTGCGGGCACTCTATGAGCGGGCGTTCGCGCCAGTTCAGGAGTAGCGTCGCGACGGCATGTTTAGTCGTGCGCGTCACGGAAGTGTTCGCGAGCCGTTTAGTACCATGATGGGGCGCTCATGCCTCGTATCGAGCTGAATTCGGAGAGCCTATGTCCCCATTGCTGGTGATCGAAATTGGCTGGGGCCCGAACATCGCCACGATCGGCGGGTTCCTGCTGACGTGGCACGGGCTCTTCACGGCCCTCGGCATCCTCGCGGGGGTGAACCTCTCGCTACGCATGGCGAAGGTGATCCACTACGACCCGGACGACGCCTACGCGCTGGCGATGGTGGGCGTGCCCAGCGGGATCGTCGGCGCTCGGCTGTTGTACGTGATCGAACGCTGGGACTTCTACGGCGACGACCTGGGCAGCATCTTCGCGATCATGGAGGGCGGGATCTCGATCTGGGGGGCGATCCTCGGTGGTATCGCCGGGGCGTACCTCTTCGCGCTCGTCCGCGGCTACGCGATTACCGGCGCGCTGGACATCGCAGCATTCGGCATCATCATCGGCCAGGCGATCGGGCGGCTCGGCGACGTAATCAACGGCGAGCACATCGCGACGGCGACCGATCTGCCGTGGGGTGTGGTTTACACGAGCGTGGAGTCCCCGGGCTTCCGCCAGTCGTTCACGCTCGGCGCGACACACCCGGCGACGGCCTATGAGCTAATCGGCGACCTCGTGATCCTCGGTGTGCTCTTCGTGGTCTTCTTCGGCATCTTTAAGCACCGGCCTGGCCTGACGTTTCTCACCTACTTCGTTGGCTACGCGGTGATGCGCTTCTTCCTCACGGAGCTGCGGGTCGACTCGGCTGAGTCGCTGTTCGGGCTGCGTGTGCCACAGGTGATCTCGCTGACGGTGCTGCTGATCTCCGTGCCGCTGATCGCGTACTACGCGACGCAGCCCCCTGTGCAGCGGATCGTCGACGCTGAAGCACCCGAGGGGCAGGCGCCGTCCAGCCAGCGCGTCCCGATTCGCCGACGTTAGCGATGCCAGATTACGTCCCTGCGCTGAGGCAGGTGGTGCTCTACTCGCGGCCCGGCTGCCACCTCTGCGACGACGCGTGGCGCGCACTCGACGACCTGCAGGTCTCGCTGGCCTTCTCGCTGCGCGAGGTGAACATCGAGGACAACCCGAAGCTGGAGCGCCGCTACATGCTCGAAATCCCGGTGATCGAGGTGGATGGCACGGTGGTGACGCAGGCGCCGGTGGACCTCGATGCTGTGCGGGCGGTGCTCGGCGGGTGAACGGCGCGAGCTCGTCGCGAAGTTGACAGAAGACGAGGGGGGCTTCTAGCCTCGGTATCTCGTTCTCGCTTCGCTTCGGCTGGGCGGAGGGCGGTTCATCCAGAGTGGTGGAGGGCAGCGGCCCGTTGAAGCCACGGCAACCCGGGTTCGCCTCGCCGGCGACCTCGAAGGTGCCAAGTCCGACCCTTCCTGATGCGAAGGGGACGATGAACGGAAGGCGAATCGTGAACTTCAGCCCCATGCACCGGATGGCGATGCGCTAGCCCGACCGGGTCCCTCTGTAACGGGATCGCGGATCGGGCCTCTGCGCGCGCGACCAGTCGAACCATCAATCGGAGCAAGCATGTCTTTTGAGTCCGCCCTGCGCTGCAGGGAGTGTGGGCGAGAGTACCCGCTCGACCCCATCTTTTCGTGTGAATTCTGTTTCGGGCCACTGGAGGTGGCTTACGACTACGACGCGATCCGCGGTGCGATGACTCGCGAGCGCATCGCCGCCGGCCCGCCCACGCTGTGGCGGTACGCGGATCTGCTGCCATGTGACCCGGCGTTTCGCGTCGACCTCGGCACCGGCTTCACGCCGCTCGTGCGGGCCGATCGGCTGGCGGAGCGGCTGGGGCTCGACCGGCTGTGGCTGAAGAACGACACGGTCAACCCGACGTGGTCGTTCAAGGATCGAGTGGTGAGCGTGGCGATCGCCCGCGCCCGCCAGTTCGGGTTCGACGCGATGGCCTGCGCGAGCACCGGCAACCTGGCGAACTCCGTCGCGGCGCACTCATCGGCCGCCGGGATGGAGGCTTTCGTCTTCATCCCTTCCGACCTGGAACGAGGCAAGGTGGTCGGCAGCAATGTCTACGACCCGACGCTGGTGATGGTCGATGGCTCATACGACGACGTGAACCGGCTCTGTACCGAGCTCTCGGCGGACCGCAACTGGGCGTTCGTGAACATCAACGTGCGGCCGTATTATGCGGAGGGTTCGCGCACGCTGGCCTTCGAGGTGGCGGAGCAGCTCGGCTGGCGCGCGCCGGACCACATCGTCGCGCCGATGGCCTCGGGGTCGCTTTACACGAAGATCTGGAAGGGGCTGAAGGAGTTCGCCCAGATCGGCCTGATCGATGAGCCTCACACGCGGATGTCGGGCGCGCAGGCGACCGGTTGCTCGCCGATCGCGAAGGCTTACGCAGAGGACACCCTAAACTTCCTGCCGCAGAAGCCCGACACGATCGCGAAGTCGCTCGCGATCGGCAACCCGGCCGATGGCTACTACGCGCTCAAGCAGATGGAAGAGACCGACGGCGGTGCTGAGATGGCGACCAATCAGGAGATCATCGAGGGTGTGAAGCTGCTCGCCGAGACGGAGGGCATCTTCGCGGAGACCGCCGGCGGCGTGACGATCGCCTGCCTCAAGCGCATGGTGGAGAGCGGACACATCCGCAAGGATGAAGAGACCGTCGCCTTCATCACCGGCGCCGGGTTGAAGACGATCGAGGCGGTGCAGGGCCAACTGACCGAACCGATACACGTCGCGCCGAACGCCCAGGAGTTCGACGAAGCGTTTGCGGCACGCAGCCCGGCACTGGCCGGCGCGACCGCGGGAGGAGCGTAACCGTGACATCGAGGCGAGTACGGTTCACCTTTGAACCAGACAAGATTCAGCAACCGGTGATCTACGAGTTGGGACACAAGTTCGAGGTGATCACGAACATCCGCATGGCCGATGTCGACGACAGCGTCGGCTGGGTCGTGCTGGAACTCGAAGGCGACGCCGAGGAGATCGGCCGCAGCCTGGAGTGGGCGCGCGAAGTGGGCGTGCGGGTGGACGACGCGACGCTCGGCGATGTGGTCGAGGGGTCGTGAGCGTGAGCATGAACGAGACTGCGATGCACGAGACTGGGACGAGAAGGACTCGAAGATGGCACTGAGCGTGAAGATCCCGACCCCGCTGCGGTCGCTCACCAACGACGTCGATCGCGTTGAGAGCGACGGCGACACCGTCGCCGCGCTCGTCGAGTCGCTCGAGGCCGCCTTCCCCGGGATGAAGGAGCGGCTCTGCGAGGACTCGGGCGAACTGCGGCGCTTCGTCAACGTCTACGTGAACGGCGAAGACGTGCGCTTCCTCGATGGCATCGCCACCGCGCTCGGCGAGAACGACGAGATCTCGATCGTGCCGGCGGTCGCCGGGGGCTAGTCCCGGGTCTGAGCGCGTGGAGCCGTCGGATCGCCTTGGGCGCCTGCAACTGACGTTGCTCGGGCTGGCCGGGGGCGTGGTAGCACTCTTCGTCGCGGGGCTCTACATCGCGCTGGTGCTGAACGAGGATGTGGTCTCCGACAATCGCTGGAGCCCGGCGTTTGTCGCGACGGCGGTGCTGGGCATCGTTGGCGCGGTCTTCCCTCGTGCGTTCGGGCGGCGCGTGCTGCTGACCGACGCGGCGACGGGGATGACGGCCTGGGGCGTCGTTGGGATCATCAGTATCGGGATGCCGCTGCTGCTCGCCGCCGGGCTGACGTGACTGGCGACGCTGCGCATGGAGGGGCGGGTCCGCGAGGCGGCGATGGCCCCCGACGCGGCGGCCGTCGTGGCGCTCGCTATCACGCTCGTAGGGCTCTCGCTGGTGGGCTGACATCCTCATTTCCGAGGATGCCCGTGAGCTTCACCGTGATACAATGCTGACCAGATTAGTCGGGAATTCTCTCCACTTGGCCGCTCAGACTCAGTTGAGTCGTGGGCGGAGTCGGGACGGCTCAACGCAATGATGATCAGCACCAAGGGCGATTACGGGGTTCGTGCCCTGATCGACCTCGCCGTACACGCGGGCGAGGGTCCTGTGCAACGCGCGGACATCGCGAGTCGCCGCCAGATTCCGGAGTCGTACCTCGATCACCTGCTCGCGCAGCTGCGACGCGACGGCTTCATCCGCAGCACTCGAGGGCCGGGCGGCGGCCACCAGCTCGCGAAGCCGGCCGATGAGATCTGTCTGCTGCACGTGCTGGAGAGCCTGGAAGGCTCGTTGGCGCCGATCGGGTGCGTCCACTCGGACGCGGCCGATGACCAGCACGACCCCCTCTGCGGGCAGCAGTGGGTGTGGCGCGAACTCTACGACGGGATGCGGGAGCGGCTGGGGGCGATCTTCGTCGCCGAGCTCGTCGAGCGAGAACAGGAGCGTGCGCAGGCCGCCGCTCCCAGCTACAGCATCTGACGATGTAGTTGAGCAGGATCTGAGGACCGAACGAATGCAGAATGCCGCGGTACCAGCCTCGATTGATGGCACGCCGGCGATCGCCGACTCGGTGATCGAACTGGTCGGCCATACGCCGCTCGTGCGTCTCAACCGCATCGCGCCGGAAGGCGCGGCAGAGGTGCTCGGCAAACTTGAGGCACGCAACCCGTCGGGGTCGGTGAAGGACCGCATCGCCCTGAGCATGATCGAGACGGCGGAGCGCGAGGGACTGATCACACCCGGCGACACGCTGGTCGAGCCGACGTCCGGGAACACCGGCATCGGGCTGGCGATGGTGTGCGCACGCAAGGGCTACCAGCTGGTGCTGACGATGCCGGACGACTACTCAGTCGAACGCCGTCGCCTGCTCGAACGCTTCGGTGCGAAGCTGGTGCTGACCCCGGCGATCGAGGGCATGACCGGTGCGATCCACGCGGCGAGCGAGCTGCACGAGACTCGTGGCTACTTCATGCCTCAGCAGTTCGACAACCCGGCCAACCCGGAGGTGCATCGGCGCACGACCGGGCCGGAGATCGCGCAGGCGACGGGCGGGCAGCTCGATGCCTTCGTCGCCGCGGTCGGCACCGGCGGCACGATCACTGGCGTCGGCGAGTACCTGCGCGAGCAGAATGTTGATGTGCACATCGCGGCGGTTGAGCCCGCTCGGGCTCCGGTGCTGCAGGGCGGCCGTGCCGGATTGCACGGCATCCAGGGCATCGGCGCCTCGTTCGTACCGAGCGTGCTGAACCCGGACATCTACGACGAAGTCATCGCGGTCCGGGACGAAGACGCGTGCGAGATGACGGAGCGGCTGACAAAAGAAGAGGGCCTGCTGGTCGGTATCTCATCGGGTGCGAACGTCTGGGCAGCCGTGCAGGTCGCCTGCGAACTCGGCCCGGGCAAGCGCGTCGTGACGATGCTGTGCGACACCGGCGAACGCTACCTGAGTGTGGCCCTGTGATGGCGAAGGTACCGTGACCGTGAGCGTGTATGTCCCAACACCGTGGCGTCGCATGACGGCGAACCACGAATGCGTCTCGGTGGAGGCGGAGGACGTGGCGGGCGCGCTCGACGCGGTGAACGAGCGGTACCCGGGCTTCGACATGTTCGTCTACGACGATGAGCGGCAGGTGCCGCGTCACATCAACATCTACGTGAATGACCGTGAGATTCATGATCTCAGCGGCGTCGATACCCCCGTCGTGGACGGGGATCGCGTCGCGGTGATCCCAGCATTAGCCGGAGGGGCCAGATGACAGAGAACGGAAACGCGAACGGGACTGAGGCTCCCAATAGCGCGGCGATGACGCCGGACGAGGTGATGCGCTATTCGCGTCACATCATCATGGGGCAGGTCGGGCCGGTGGGGCAGCGTAAGCTACGCGCCGCGAAGGTGCTGATCATCGGCGCGGGCGGGCTCGGCTCGCCGGTCGCGATCTATCTGGCGCTGGCAGGTGTCGGCACGATCGGGATCGTCGACTTCGACATCGTCGACCTCTCGAACCTCCAGCGGCAGTTGCTGCACCAGACCCCGGACGTCGGCAAGACTAAGCTGGAGTCCGCGAAGGAGAGCCTGGCCGCCTACAACCCGAACGTGGAGGTACGCATGCACTGCATGCCGATCACCTCCGACAACGCGTTCGAGATCATCGAGGACTACGACATCGTGGTGAACGGCGCGGACAACTTCGCGACGCGCTACCTGGTGAACGACGCCTGCTACATGCTGGGCAAGACGCTGGTCGATGGCTCGATCCTGCTCTTCGATGGGCAGGCCACCGTGTACAAGCCGGACCACGGCTGCTACCGCTGCCTCTACCCCGCCCCGCCCCCTCCGGGGCTCGTGCCCTCGTGCGCGGAGGCCGGTGTATTGGGCGCGATTACCGGCATCGTCGGCGCGATCCAGTCGACCGAGGTCTTCAAGGAGATCCTCGACATCGGCGACCCGCTGGTCGGGCGTCTGCTGCTGATCGACGCACTGACGATGGAGTTTCGCACGATGAAGCTGCGGCAGGACCCCTCGTGCCCGCTCTGCGGAG
>DASCRM010000052.1:0-6886 GCA_034406555.1 Dehalococcoidia bacterium
GCTGACCTTCCGTGTGGTTATCAGTAGTGTGACGGGGCGGACGCCCTCCTTTGATCACACGCGGTGGGCGCATCAGCGAGATGCGAGCTTCAGACACCAGTAGCGACTCGAAGTGCAAATGAGCGTCAGCTATGCGAAAACGCAGCGTTGATCGGCCCAACCCCCATAAGGGACCGAATATGCAGCTCAGAACCCCCGAACCGCGTCCATCGCGGCCGAGACCCGGCGATCGTGTGCTCGTGATCAACGAGGACATGGCCGAACGGGATCAAGCGGTGAAGGCGCTGCAGGCCGATGGTATCGACGCTGTGGGCGCCGCCTGCGCGGATAGCTCAATCGACGGTCGCTTCGATGTGGTTGTCGTGAGCGCGACGCAGATGGACGCGCTCGTCGGGCTCGTTCGCACAGTGCGAGAGCATCAGCTCGCCAGCGCCAGGCTTGCGCCGGACGGCTGCCTCCTTGGCCCGGGCGGACTTCAGTTCTGGCCGCGAGCTCGTGAGGCGAGTCGCAATCGCAAGTCGGTCTCGCTCTCGCCGAAGGAGAGCGACGTGTTGCGGGTGCTGCTGAAGCGCCAGAATGAAGTGCTCTCGACGGACGACATCGCTATCGCCGTCTGGAGCCACGAGACGTACGGTTCCCCGAACTTCGTTGAGGCGCCGATCTCACGCCTACAGTCGAAGCTCACGGTGATCGGGGCAGGTGGAGCGATCCAGACGATTCGCCGCGAGGGTTACAGAATCTCCGGTTCGCTCGTCGCCTAGCGGCCGAGCCCGCCTACTTCGGATCGCCCTCGCTCAGTCGTCGCCGGCGCCACGCGTCGCGAAGATCACCCACAGCGGATCCGCTCCCGCCGGCGAACGGTCGAGGTACTGAGGTGCCTCCCAGCTGCCTGCACGTTCGAAGTAGGCGGCCACCAGTCTGATGTGGTCCTCGTTGCTGAGCGCCTGCCAGGCGGCCACTGCCTTGGTGGGGAACATGCGGTGCGAGATCGCGACGGCGAATGTCCCACCCGGCTGCACGACGCGGCTGACGGAGGCAAAGACCTCCACCGGACGGGTCAGATACTGCACGGAGACCGCGTTCGTCACGAACTCGAACTCGGCGTCACCGTAAGGCAGCTCTGGCTCGCTATTGAGGTCGTGGACCAGGTGGTCGTCGAGCCGAGGGTTGCCCGCCAGTTCCTCGCTGTTCATGCCCAGGCCGCTGACGCGCTGATACGCGACCTCCTCCGGCAGGTGCGAGACCCACGAGGACATCAGGTCGAGGACCGCGGACCCTGCCGGAATCAACTCGCGATAGAAGTCGGTCAGCGCCGCGATCGTCGCGTCATCGATGTGCGTGACGAAGCGCGGTTCGCGGTAGAACTCGTCGTCTGACGCCTCATCGGCGCGACGGAAGAAGTCGTCCGGGAACTGTTCGGTTGTCACGCCGATGACCAGCCCGCGAGGGCTAGCGAACCTCGACGGGAGGCACTGGGGACGCCTCGACCGACTCGTCGCGGGCGGGTGGGCGCGCGGTTTCCTCGGCCGGGGGGGCGGCCTTGTAGGTCGTCCGGGTGCGCCGGAACTCGCGCGCCAGGAGGTACATCGCAATGCCGCCGACCGCGCAGATCACCCCGTAGACGATCTGCGCGGGCTGCACGCCCATGTGGTCTGCGAGAAACCCGGCCGCCGCCGCCCCCGCGGTCATCACGGCGCGGTCGAGCGAGAGCAGGCCGATCACGCGCCCTCGCATCGCCTCAGGGGCGGAATGCAGCATCATCGCGCGCGCAAGTGAGAAGTAGCTCGTCTGCACCGCGCCGACGATGGCGATCAGGAACAGCGGCAACACCAGGCCAGCGGGCTGAGGCAGGTACGTCGACACCGAGAACGCGATTAGCACCATGCCGAACGCGGCGGCGAGCAGTGGCAGGATCACGCCCAGTCGGGACGGCTGGCGGTTGGCGATGAAGAGCGCGGCGATCAGCGCGCCAACACCGGTCAGCGATGTCATGAATCCGAACCCGAAGCTGCCGATGTCCAACACCTTCTCGGCGAAGAGCGGTGCGAAGACCTGCATGTACGACATCCCGAAGGTGAAGTAGATCAGCGAGAGGATCAGCACCCCGCGGATCGCGGTGTGGGACATCGCGAAACGAGCGCCTTCGACCATCCCCCGTGTCATCGCTTTCGCGCCCGTGGCCTCCGGTCGCTCGTGGGTTGGGACATCGAGCAGGTAGGTCGAGACAACCGCACCGACGTAGATCAGGGCGACCAGCGAGAACGCACCTTCAGGGCCGAGCACTGCGTACGCGAAGCCACCGAGAGCCGCGCCGACGATGCGCATCGTGTTCTGCGTGGCGCTCATCAGCGCCACCGCGTTGGTCACGCGGTCGGCCGGCACGATGCTCGGGATCAGCGCTTGCCGGGCGGGCTGGTCGAAGGCCATCATCGTCCCTCGCAGGAACGCGTAGGCGTAGACATGCCAGAGCTCCAGGTTGCCGGCCAGCAACAAGAGTGCGAACGCGATGTTGAGCAACAGCACCGCTGTCTTGTCGACTAGCAGCACCATGCGGCGGTCGAACCAATCGGCGACTACGCCCGCCCAGACGCCGAAGATCAACTGTGGCAGGGTGCGCACCGCGATCACCGCGCCGACATGCGTCGCGGACCCGTCGGTCAGTTCGAGAATCAGGAAGGGGCGGGCGATCTGCTCCATCCAGAGCGCGCCCGCGTGGCTGAGCTGGCCGAGCCAAAGGTAGCGGAAGTTGACGATGCCGAGCGAGGCGAACATGCCGATGCGGCCCGACGGTGGCGCTTCGGTGTGGCTCGGCCCGAGGGCTCCGGGCCCGTCGCCGGCTGCGTTGTTGCCGCTGCCGTCTGCTTCGGCCAAGGCTGCTCCAGAGTCGCAGAGAGGCGGAACCCGACTCTACCGCCGGGGTCAGAGGCGGTCTAGTCGGCGCTGACGAGCTGCGAGGCGAGCGCGGCGAGGTCATCCACGCGTGTGACATCGTTGGCGTAGGCGAGCCCACGATTGCGCGGCCAGTCGCGTAGATAGACGTGCACGCTGCTGCGGTCGGCAATCAACTGCGCGGTCGGGCCATCGTCGTCGATGTGCTCCGCTGCTCCGGTCTCGCTGACCTGCTCCAGCTTGTGGTGCGCGCTGCCGCGAGGGCCGTCGTTGATCACGACCCGCTCGATCAGGTGATCGAGGCCGTGGCGTCGCAGCCAGCGGTCGGGGCTGCTCCTCCGCCCTGTGAGGATGATCAGGCGGCGCACCGTCGCGAGTTGCGTCAGCGCCGCTCGCACCTCCGCGTCGGGACGGCGGAAGGCGAAGCGCAGGCGATCGAGCGGCCCGCCGAACCATCGAGGTGGCACAAAGGCGGTCGATGGCTCCGCGGCCGGATCGATCAGCCGACGATGGATGCCGAAGTTCTTGCCGAAGGGCGGCATGCAGATCACGCCATCAAAATCGAGCGTGAGGATCGGGCGCTCGTCCGACCCCTGCGAGGGGGGCACATTCGGCTGGCCGGCGATCACGGGGTCAGACGATGATCGGGGGATCGGGAGGCGGCTCCGGCGGGATGCCGGGCGGCACGGTCGGCGGGGCGGCCGGCGTGATGATCGATGGCGATTCCGCCGTACCGCCGTCCTTGTGCTCCGTGATCGTGTGGTAGAACGCGTCCAACCGATCCTCGACGAGGCGGAAGACCGAGTCGCCGGTGTAGCGACCCTCGTCGTTGCGCTCACCCGCGGGGACGCCGGTCAACAGCTCAACGCCCTCCTCGATCGTCTCGACTGCCCAGACGTGGAACTGGCCGTCTTCGACGGCCTGCGCGACCTCCGGTCGCAGCGTTACGTTCGGGACATTCGTTCTCGGGATCATCACGCCCTGACGGCCGTTCAGCCCGCGTGCGCGGCAGACCTCGAAGAAGCCCTCGATCTTGGCGGTGGCACCACCGATCGGCTGCACGTCCCCTCGCTGGTTGACGGACCCGGTGACCGCCACCTGCTGGTCGATCGGCACCTCCGCAAGCGCCGAGAGCAGCGCGTAGAGCTCCGTCGAGGATGCTGAGTCGCCGTCGATGTCGCCGTAGAGCTGCTCGAAGGTGAGGCTGGCGTGCAGCGACATCGCCTTGTCCTGCCCGAAGGTGTCGACGAGGAAGCCGCGAAGGATGAGGAAGCCCTTGTTATGCAGTCTTCCGGCCATGTTGGTTTCGCGCTCTACGTTGATCAGCGTGCCGCGGCCGGCGGAGGCGACGCAGGTGATGCGGGAGGGGCGTCCGAAGCTGATGTCGCCCAGGTCGTAGACGGAAAGCGCGTTGATCTGTCCGGTCACTTCGCCGTCCGTGTCGATGAAGACGGAGCCGTCATCGATCATCAACTGGATGCGGTCACGCACGAGCGATGAGCGGTACTCACGCTCCTCCAGCGCGCGATCGATGTGCTCCGGGGTGACGATCGGGACGCCGTCCTGGGTGGCCCAGAAGTTGGCCTGGCGGATCAGGTCGGTGAACGCGCCCATGTTGGCGCTGAGCCGCCGCTGGTCCTCGACAAGCCGCGAGGCGTGCTCGACGAGCCGCGCGACGGCGTCCTTGCTGTAGCAGAGCAGGTCGCCTCGTTCGCATTGCTGGCGGACGAGGGCGGCGAGGCCGCGAACGTTGTCGCGGGTGCGTTCGACATCGACTTCGAAGTCGGCCTTCACGCGGAAGAGTTCGCGGAAGTCGGGGTCGAGCCGGATCAGGTAGCTGTAGAGGCTGGCGTCTCCGACGATCACGACTTTGACGTCGAGTGGCATCGCCTCCGGGCGCACGGAGGTGGTGGCGACGAGGCCGACGGAATCGCCGAGGTTCTCGATCGCGATCTCTTCGGTTGAGAGGGCGCGTTTCAGTCCGTCCCATGCCTGCGGGCTGCTGAGCAGGTCGCGCACACGCACGACGAGGAAGCCACCAGCGGCGCGGGCGAGGGATCCCGGCCGGATCAGGGTGTGGTCGGTGGCCATGCCGCCGAACTGGCCGGCGTATTCCACGCGGCCCAGCAGGTTGTAGTAGGTGGGGTGGTGCTCGGTGATCACGGGCGCGCCGCCGCCGGGCGTGTTGGAGATCAGGACGTTGACCACGTAGCGGCGCAGGTTGGGGCCTTGCGGCGCTTGCCCGAAAGGCGCCGGCTGCTGTTGCTGCTGCTGTGGGTCTTGGCGGAACTTGTCGCGTTCGTCGGTGATGTCCTGGCGGACTGCGGCGAGGAAGCGTGTGACCTCCTCGTTGTCGTCGTGCTGTTCGAGCAGGGGCTGGAAGAGGTGCTCGATGGCGAAGCGAGCGATCTGTTCGTCGCGGTTGCCGAGTTCGTCCTGTGCTTCGCGTTCGAGCCGGCGGATTTCGAGCATGGCGTCCTGGACGGCGCGTTCGAGTTCTTGTCGGGAGTCGTTGATGCGGGTGCGCTGCTCTTCCGGTAGTTCGGCGAAGGCTTCGTCGGTCAGTGGTTCGCCGTCGATCAGGGGCGCGGAGACGACGCCCTGCGGCCCCATCTGGAGCGCGAAGCCGAGGCCGCGGGCATCTTCGGTGAGCTTTTCGAGTAGCTGGCTGCGCTGCCGTTCGAGGCCTTGGGCAAAGTCGCTGCGCTGCCGCGCGTAGTCGTCGGACTCGAATGCCTGTCGCAGCTCGCGGCTGGCGGATTCGACGGTGCGGCGTACGGCTTCGGCGAAGATGCGGCCCTGCCCAGCTTCGAGGTGGATGCCAATCGGGCGGTCGCGGTCGTCGAAGTTGTGGACGTAGACCCAGTCGGGCGGGGTGGGGAGCTGGGCGGCGCGGCGGCTGAGGAACTGGCGCAGGATGGTGGATTTGCCGATGCCGTCCGGGCCGGAGGCGTAGAGGTTGTAGCCACGCTCTTCCATGCCGAGCGCGAATTCGATCGAGCGGACGGCGCGCTCTTGCCCGTAGATGGCGTCGATCGGTGCGAGGTCGTCGGTGGTGTCGAAGGGGAGGTCGTCGGGGTCACAGTGCGCGACGAGGTCGGCGACGGGGACGCGGAGACGCTCTCGGGCGTCGCTGGCTGGGGTCATGGCGTAGCCCTTGCTGGTGCGCTTCGCAGTATATCGGTGCTCGGGTTTAGGGCGCGGTTCGGGGCGTTTCGTTCCGGCGGTCGGAGATGAGGTCTCGGCTGCGCCGAGCAGTGTTGTTTGGATTGGAGCCTACCCACCTGCCCTTAGATATGGGGACTTCGCCCTCGGGAAATTGGGGTGGGGCGGGATCGGGCTTTGCCCTCGGGAAGTTGGTGGGGTTGGCCGATGCTCGGGACGGTTGGGTCTGGCGTCGATGTGGGTTCGTTCCGAGGGTGTGCGAGCAGCCCGGCGACTTCCGTAGCTATAATCCGGCAAGTGAGATGAGGGGATCCCGATGGCGTTGCAGACAATGGTTCCGACGAGTGACCGCGAGACGACGGCGACGTATGCGCGCATGGAGGAGAAGATCCTAGAGCGCGATCAGGTGGGTACGAGCGATGCGCTCTACGATTTGATCCGCGCCCGCCGGCCACTGACGGAGATTCTGACCGAGACGGTGCGCATGCACGCGCCGTACACGTTCATGCCGTACCACCAGCGCCTCGATGATGGCTTCGCCCGCTTCGTGAATAACGACCATTGTCTGCTCAGCGCCCGCGCGAGCCTGCGACTGCCGGCCCAGATGCCGGAGGAGTTGCGGTTCCTGCCGATGGCGCAGACGGCGTGGTACGTGCCGACCGGCCTGGACCCGTGGAACCAGTTGCTGGGCGAGGCGCCGGGGCACTACACGCGTCGCAAGTACCAGGCGGGTGAGGTCTACGAGGAGCCGACGGTTCACTGGGACGACCAGGAGCCGCTGCACCTGGACGGGACGTACGACGAGAAGTTGAATCACTGGCTGACGCTGGTG
>DASCRM010000053.1:0-13104 GCA_034406555.1 Dehalococcoidia bacterium
TCCTCGCCTCATGCACGGAGCGCGTGGTGCAGATGGCTTCTGCACAGGGGATCAGCGAGGACGAGTACCAGTTCTTCTTCCGCGTCTATGGCAAAGACGCCGTGATGCAGAAATGGGAACCGGAGGGCGGTACGGACGCCCACGAAGTCGCGGTGATCGGGGAGGCCGTCGCCGAGACGCAGGAGATTGCGAACGCGCTAATCAACATGGCGCACGTGATGTTGCTGCACTCTGACTACCCCGGCCGCCTGCACACCACCGGGAACGTCGCGTTCCCGTACTCACCGTCGGATATCGAGTGCGATGCCGCGTACCAGTTCAACGTCTGGCACGTGCTCGAGCTCGATGACCCCCTCGAGGCATGTTCCGTCGACGTAGTGGAGCTGTGAGGAGGCATCGCGATGGCCAAACTCTCTGAGATCGCGGACGCCGTGCGGAGCAAGAACGCGGGGCCCTACGAGATCACGTTCGACATCCTCTTCCGCGACGCCGCGATGTACCGCCGGGTGAAGCAGACCGAGCTGATCGGCAACGCTCTCTTCGCGGAGCTGTTCGACATCGCGGAGAGCGACTGCAACTTCGTCGCCTTCGACGCGGGGCAAGCCTTCAAGTGCACCATCCCCCGACCGATCGTCGCCGGGCATGTGGGCGATCCCGATGTCTACGGCGCGCAGCAGCACGCCCTGCTCCTCGATGTCGACATCCCGCTGGATGTGCACCTGGATTGAGCGCGCGGGAGTCCGCGAGGGGTCAGCCAAGCTCCTCGGCGGCACGGTCGCGACCGCAGAGGGCGATCAGCTCCTCGTGGTACTCGAACCACACCGTGTGGTAGCTCTCCTTCAGCGGGGACGCGAGCATCGAGAGGTCTCCGGCCCGCATCTCGCCGAGGGCATCGTCGAGTCGATCGCCGTAGGCTGCCAAGCGATCGACGTGCGCGCCAATCTGCTCGATCAGTGGAGCGAGGCAGGCGTGGAGCTGCTCGACGGAGCCGACCACGCCTCGTCCGTGCGCGCGTCATCCTCAAGCATCTGCCACTCGCTGACGAGCTGCTTGAAGTGGTCGTTGAACTCCGTAAAACGACCGTAGCATCCGGCCAACACCTCGACATCGAGGCCGGTCCGCTCCGACGCCAGCTGCGTATCGACCCACTCCCGCCCGTCGACGGCCAGTGCGACGCCGAAGGCGGTCGCCTTGAAGAGCGCAGCGTTCTCCTGCACCAGCGCCTCGATGCGGCTCTCCGCCGTCGAGAGCGTCGCCGCCGCACGCTCGGACGTGCACATGCCCTTCAGCTGCACCGTGCGACACAGCTCCAGCAGCGTGACGTCGCCACCGTGCGAATTGCTCAGGGGAGCGCCAGAATCGTCACGGTGCCCGCGTCGCCATTCACCTGGACGGTCGCCCCGTCGGGGATGCGTCGCGTGCCCTCGGTAACCGACGGTACACACGGGATGCCGAATTCGCGACCGACGATAATCGCGTGACTCTGCGCGGCACCTACGTCCATGATCACTCCACCCGCCGCGACAAACAGCGGCGTCCATGCCGGATCGGTGATCGGGGCGACGAGGATCTCGCCCGTTCCCAGCGCCGTCGGGTCCAACGGACTGAGCACCACTCGCGCGACACCCGTGATCTGCCCCGGGCAGCCCGGGGAGCCGGCGAGCACATCGCCAGCCTGTACCGGCTCGACCGGTGCCTCGCCCTTGCCGACCCACATCGACGGGTCCTGTTGCTCGCCGAGGAAGACGAACGGCTCTTGCAGCCCCGAGTACTCGTCGTAGAGGGTGTGCTGGCTGCGGATCGTGTCTGTGAACGAGCCCGGGTCCTGCAGCCACGCCTCGACCTCGTCCGCGAGCAGGAAGCCGAAGTCGCCGACATCGTCACCGAGCCCCTCGGCGACCAGTCGGTTGCCGATCGTGTGCAGCACCATGCGCGCTTCGTGGATCAACTTCACCGCGTTGGTCTTCGTCCGTTCACGCCCGGCCTAAAACAGCACGGCGGCGCGAGCGGCCGCCATGAAGGTGCCCTACGTCTCCGGGTCCGCCGCGAGCATCGACTCGATCTCAGCGACGATGCGCTCGCGCTCAGAGGCCATGTGCGCGTTGCGCAACTCGGGCGCAGCATCGTCGTCTGCGAGGCGCATGCGGTCGATCGCCGCGAGCGCGAGTTCCGGCTTTGTCTCCCACGTGTGGTTGCGCACTTCCCACTCGTTCGGGCCGCGTGCGCCGAATTGCTCCACGAACGTTTCGAACTCCGCGAGGAACGCCTGTCCCGCGTCGCCGTCCGACGCGATGCGGTCCATCAACCCCGGGACGCCTGCGTCGAACAGAGCGGTCAACCCCGCGTCGCCCGCGACCATGCGCCCGAAAGTGAACGGGCGAGGTGCTGGAGCAGCAGTAGCGACGGCTTATCCGCCCAGTGCAGGTCGTCAAGCACGATCACTAGCGGCGTTTGCTCGGCCGCCGCTCGGATGAAGCTCGTGTAGGCGTCGAACAGGCGGAACTGCGCCAGGGCGGGATCAGTGGCGTCTTCTGAGTCGGTGCCGAGCTGCTCCGTCCGCAGGAAGATGCGCCCGAGCTCCACCGCCACATCGGCTGGGAGATCCAGCGCCGCCAACTCTTCCTCGCCCCCGTAGGCGCGTCCGACCTCAATCCACGGCCAATAGGACGGCACCCCTTCCGACTCGTGCGTGCACCCAACGAGGACTCGCGCCACGCACGCGAGCGTACGTTTCGAGTTCCAGTGAGGTGCGTGTCTTCCCGGCGCCCGGGTCGCCAACGAGCATCGCGACATTGCCCTGACCCGCGAACGCGCGGTCGAAGGCCGAGCGCAGCCGCTCCAGCTCTGCTGACGGCCCGACGAAGACACTCTGCGCCAGCCGGTCGAGCGGGTTCGCCCCACTGTCTGAGTGCGAGGCGGAAGCGGCCTCGGGGTCGATGCGTTCGAGGGCTGCAAGCACCTCGCTGGCACTCTCCGGGCGATCCTCAGGCACCTTCTGGAGCAGGTGCAGGATGAGAGCTTCGAGGTCGGGCGGGCAGTGCTCGCTATGCCACGAGGCCGCGACGGGTAGCGTGTTGATGTGCTGCGAGATCACGGCTGTCGGATCGTCGCCGATGAACGGCGGCCTGCCGGTAACCAGCTCGTACAGCATCACTCCCAACGAATAGAGGTCGGACTGCGGCGCCACCGCGCCGCTCAGCGCCTGCTCCGGCGGCATGTAGGTTGCCGTCCCGACCATCATCCCGGCCCGCGTCAGCCGCGTGCGGTCGAGCGAGACAGCGAGGCCGAAGTCGCCAATCTTCGCCGTGCCGTCCTCCGCGAGCCACACATTGCCGAGCGAGAGGTCGCGGTGTACGACGTTGTCGCCGTGGGCGGCTTGCAGACCTCGGCAGACGTCCATTGCGAGGCTGAGCGTGCGTTCGAGGGGCAGGTCACCGTCCGCCTCGGCGAGCAGGTCCTTCGCAGAACCGCCCGCCATGTACTGGCTGACGATGTACGGCTGCGAGACGCCGTTCACGTCCTCCTGGCCGAGGTCGAGTACAGGCACGATGTGAGGATGGTCGCCGAGCCGGCCCATCGCCTGCGCCTCAGCACTGATGCGCTCGCGGCCGGCGTCGTCCAGCCCTTCGGTGCGAATCAGTGCGAAGGCGACCTCACGATCGAGCAGCGAGTCGTGCGCGAGGAAGACGCGCTTCTTGCCGCCCTTGCCGAGGAACTCCCGCACCTCGTACCTGCCGCCTGCGAAGGCGGAGGGGGCGTCGGGCTGCGGGACCGGCTGCGATTGTGACGCCTCGACGTGCCGGCCTACATCCGAGGATGGCGGGCCATCGAGCATTGCTTCAGCCGCACCAATGAGCACGGCCGCGTCTGAGTTCGTGTCGTCGAGCGCCAGTGCCTCGCGAGCACGTCGAACGGACAGCGACCAGTCCTCCCGATCGGCAGCTTCCTCCGTCTGGTCGAGCAGCGAGTCAATGCGGCGCTGGATGCGTGCGCTCGGCATGAGGCCGTGATGATACGTGATGGGCGGCGTGAGCCTGGCGCGGAGGGCTAACTAGGGCGGTCGGCCTCGAGCGCGTACTTCGAACCCTCGGTGTAGTAGCGACGGTGCCAGATGCCGGTGGCCGCCTCTCCCCGTCGGGGCATGCGCCAGGTCGTCACGTCGCACGCATCCAGTCGGAGGGACATCAGGGCACGTGGCTGATCGATCGTGTTCGTGATGTAGGCCTCTGAGCCTTCCGGCGTGGTGTATTGCTCGGAGATGCGCCGGTACCGGTCGCGCCATGCGTCGTCCTTTCCGAGGTCGTGCACGATCTCCGTCGCACCCTCGACGATCACCTTGCGGTACGGTGCCGCCTCCTCGTCGATCGTGACGGCGATCCGCGGGTGCGCTCGGATGTGCTGGAGCCACGCCGACTGCTCTCGCGGTGTGAACCAGATGCGCCCGTCTTCGAAGAGGAACCAGATCGGCGTGACGTGCGGATCGCCCTCTGAGTCAACCGTGCCGATACGCATCAGCACGCCAGGTGTGAGCAGGAAGTCCGTCATCTCATCCGGGGTTAACGCGGGCATGCAGACCCTCTCAGTCCGTAGTGGGCGGGAACGTGCTTGCGGTGATCTCGCGCGCGCGGCCGGCGTCCACGCCATTCGCGACCATGCACGGCGCCATATCCGCCAGCGCGCGCTCCGGGTCGCCCCACAGCCGGTACTTCTTGTACGTGTCTTCATGGTCGATGCCGAGTGCACGAGCGAAGACGCTCAGGTAGTGCTCGATCGTGAGCGAGGTGTTCTCCTCCTCGACGCAGATGTAGCGCTGGCAACTGTGGTAGAGCGTCGCGAACGTCGATGCGCCGGCCTGCTCCGCTTGCCGCAGCTGGCCCTCGACCATCGCCGACCACTCGGACTTGTCGAGTTCCGCGGGGATGCAGGTGTTGCCCAGCAGCTCATCGCTGCCGATCTCGATGTACTCGAGGCCCGGCACGGCGCCGAGCAGTGTCTTTGCGGCCTCGGCCTCGCGCTGGCGCCGCTCCTTCTGCGAGTGCCAGTGCAGCGCAACGCGGGAGGGCACTTCCTGCACAAACATCAACTGATCGAGACGGGCAGCGAGGAACTCCGCGACATGCTCGGTCTCGAACGGAAGTTCCTCCTCGAAGAGCTCGTCGTAGTAGTAGGTGCAGGACGGGCACCACAGCAGCACGCGATTCGGCTGGTACTGCTGAATGTGCTTGATCGCGGCGCGCGCCATGCCATTCCCGGCATCGACGTCGCCACCTCGGTTGTGGACGATGCCGCAACAGTAGCCGGGGCCGCCGACAGCGACGTAGTCCACGCCCAGCATGTCGAGGATGTCCGTGACCGTCTCCACCATGTGTGACGTCTGCAGGACGTTGCAGCCCAGGTAGAGCACCACGTCGTGTGGCTCAGGCTCCGGTGGCTGCTTCGTCACCCACGTCTGAGCCTCGGGCAGCGTCGTGAGGTCGCTGACGAGTGTGATCTTCTCGAAGACCTTCGCGTAGCGTCGGCCGGCCGGGCGTCGAGGTGGGGGAGCATCCGTCATCAATAGCCTCCGTGGGAGCCGCTGCGCCCTCACGATACACGGCCACCAGCCGCCACCGCTGGCGAGCTAGTCGAGGTCGCGAATCCCCGACCTCACTATGAGGGGCGCAACGATCGCTACAAGCAAGATGCCCGTCCCGCCGATCGCCCATTGCGGGCCGATCTGGTCGGCGAGCAGGCCGACGAAGAACGCACTGAAGCTCGTCACGCCCCAACTCAAGTTGTAGAAGCTCGAGACGCGGCCCCGGTACTCGTCGCTCGTGTAGGCCTGGATCAGCACGCTCGACAGCGACCAGCGAGCAGTCGTGCCGAAACCCACGACGGTGAAGAGCAGTGCCGAGAGCCAGTACCGCGTCGCGGCCGCGAATCCCACCAGCGCGGCGCCGAGTAGCAGCGACGACGCCAGCATCAGCCAGGCCCGCCGCCGGCTCGGCAGCGAGGCGATCAACAGTGAACCCGCCAGCGCGCCGACGCCGGAGATGCTCAGGAGTGTGCCGATCTCGAACGCGCCCCCATCGAGCACCTCGGCAACGAAACCGGGCAGCAGGAAGAAGTACGGCATCGAGACAGTCTCGAGCACCAGGTTAACCGTGAGCACGCTTCGCACCGGGGCGTTCCGGCGGACATAGCGGATGCCGTCGGCGATCTCCCGCAGCGGGTTCTTCCCTGCCTCGGCGGCCGCGCGGAGGCGAGGATGGCTCGCCACCTGCCCCATCAGCAGGGCGGCCCAAAGGTAGAGCGCCGCCATCAGGAAGTAGACGTACTGCGCCCCATCCACGCCAACGCCGCCACCGACAGCTGCGACGAGCCAGCCAGCGAGGCCCGGCATTACCAGCCGCGCGCCGTTCATCCCAGCCGTCATCAGCGCCATCGCGTTCATCAGGCGCGCCTGCCCGACGATCTCGGGTGTCATCGCCTGGCGGGCCGGCATCATCAGCGCCATGGAGGTGCCCTGCACCACCGCTGCGACCATCAGATGCGCGACCGTGATCTGGTCGCTCACGATCAGCAGCCCGATCACCACGGCGTTGACGGCGTTGGCGAACTGCCCGGTCTGCACCACCCACTTCTTCTGCGGCACGATGTCCGCGATCACCCCACCGAAGAGCGATAGACCGACCTGCGGTACCGAGCTGGCGAGGGCGATGCCACCAAGCAGCGCGTAGCTGCCGGTCAGCTGGAAGACCATCCAGCCGCGAATGAACACCTGCATGTTCATCGACGTGAAGTGGCCGAGCAGCGCCGCGAAAAACCAGCGGAAGTCCGGCACCGTCAGCGACTCGAACGTGCGCAGCCGCCGGCGGCTCGGGCCCTGACCGGAGACGACCGGCTCGGCGATCGGTTCAGGCTTGCGCTCGGGCTCGAACACCACTGCGGCCGGCGGCTCCGCAGCGTACACACGCTCAGCGAGGTTGTAGCCGCTTCGCTCAATCGGCAGGACGAGCGGCTCCTCGACGTGGTCGCCCTGTGCTCCGTTGCTCGGGGCGTGCTGGGGCGACTGATTTCGCGACCCAGCGGCGGAGGATTCGCTCATCGCGGCTCGGTGCTCAGGATCACGCCCACCCCGTGTCTCAGCATCCCGGTGGCGACCAGGATGTTCTCAACGTCGGGGATCTGCCGGGCGCCGTCGCCGGGCTGGTCGTCGGCGCATCCCTGGATCTGCCTCACGCCCTCGACCCAGTGCCCGATGCCGTGCAACCGGCCCTCCGAGACCTGACCACCGAAGGTGTTAATCGGAAACTCCCCGTCGATCGCGATCCGGCCGTCCTGGATCCACTCGAACGCCTCGCCGCGATCGCAGAAGCCGAGGCCCTCCAGCCACCAGTAGATGTCCGGGGCGAACCCGTCGTACAGCATCGCCCCATCGATGTCGGCGACGGTAAGGCCCGCGTCGGCGATCGCAGCCAGCGAGGCATCGACCGCCAGCGCGCCGATCGCGCGGTCTTGCTTGCGCCCGAACCTGGACGGCCCGACCCCGACGATCGCGACCTCGTTGTTCGCGTTGAACATGGGGGACCCTCTCACGCGAACCGGAACTGCGGCACGGTCACGTCCCCACGATCCTCGAAGGCTCGAACAACGGCAACATGCTGATGTACGCCCTGGAGACAGCGCGACGGTGGGACGACGACTTCACCGACGGAGACTTTGGTGTTCGCCTCGTCGATCCGGAGCAGGCGGCGGCGTTTAGCACCCGACTGCTGTCGATCGCGGAGGGGGCAGTGGTCGTCGAGAACCTCTACGCCTCGTTCGTGGAGGACGCCGCCGACGTGCGCAGCCAGATTCGACGTGTGCTCGTACCGCTCTCAGCCTTCCTGCTCCTGCTCGTGGCCGTGAACCTGATGGCCGGGCTGATGATGTCCGTACGCGAACGTCGACGCGAGATCGGCGTCCTGAAGGCGGTCGGGCTCACCCCCGGCCAGATCACCGCCAGCATCCTCTCCGGAGCCGTGGTGCTCTCGATCATCGGGTCTCTGATCGGTGCGCCGGCCGGGTGGGCGTTCATGCGACTGCTGCCGGGCTAGGCGACGCGTGACGAGGGCTTGCCGGCTGACTTCGTTCAGGTGCCCGGCCTCGAATGGGGCGCCTTCGTGACGGTGCTGGGCGTGGCGTTCGCGCTGCTCGGCGCAGCGTGGCCCGCCATTCGCGCCTCGCGCGCAGGGATCGCCGACGCCGTCCGGCTGGAGTGAGCACTCAGTAGACGGAGGGGCTTTCGCCTATAGTTCGGCCTGAGGGGATCCGGACAGGTCGCGATGGCAGATTCGCCCGTGCCGCCCCCGTCACCTCCCGCGCGACGCCCGCTCGTCTTCTACGGCTACTGGATCGTCGCCGGGGCGCTTGTCGCCCAGTTCGTCTTCACCGGCACCCAGATTTCGATCATCGGCGTCTTCCTGAAGCCGATGACGGAGGACCTGGGCTGGCAGCGAGCGGAGTTCTTCTACCCGCAGACACTCGGCAACTTCGTGTTCGCCTTCTTCGGCTTCTTCATCGGCGTCTACGTCGACCGCTACGGAGCACGACCGCTGATGGTGATCGGCGTGACGGTCGTCGTCGCGTCGCTCTTCCTCGTCGCGGAGGTGACCGAGCTGTGGCAATGGGTCGCGCTGCGAGGCGTGTTCTTCGTCCTCGGTGCCGTGCTGGTCGGCAACCTGGTGGTCAACGTCACCGTCGCCAAGTGGTTTGTCGAGAAGCGAGGTCGAGCGATCGGGATCGCCGCGATGGGCGTCTCGCTCGCCGGCGTGGTCTGGCCCCCGCTGATGACGGCCTTCACCGACGAGTTCGGCTGGCGAGCGGGCTGGCGCTTCCTGGCCATCCTCGCACTGCTACTCGTCATCCCGGTCGCGATGATCATGCACCGCCGACCGGAGGACGAGGGGCTGCATCCGGACGGGAAGAGCGACAAGGAGGTGGCTGCCGGCGGAGGCGCGATCGCAGCTGCCGACTACGCCAACTCCTTCAACCGGGGCGAGGCGCTGCGTACCAGCGCGCTCTACCTGGTAATCGTCGCCTTTGGACTCGCGACGGTCGGGGTCGGGGTGATCCTGACGCAGACAATTCCATTCCTCACCGACGAGGGGTTCAGCCGCAACACCGCCGCGCTGATGTCGTCCTCCATGTCCCTACCGGCCCTGATCTCGAAGCCGATCTGGGGCTTCATCATCGAGAAGGTAGAACCGAGGCCACTCGCGGCGATCGGGTTCATATTTTCGGCGGTCGCAGCAATCATCATCCTGCTGGCCGCGAAGGCAGGAGCCGCACCACCGCTCGCCGTCGGCTACGTGCTGATGGGCGTCGGATTCGGAGGCCACATCCCGATTCAGGAGGTGATCTGGGCCTCCTACTTCGGTCGCCGCTACCTCGGCGAGGTACGCAGCGTGGCGATGCCACTCTCGATCGTGATCGGCGCCGGTGCGCCGCTAGCGGTTGCGAGCTACTTCGACCGCGTCGGCAACTACGACGGTGCCTTCTACGCGATCAGCGCGCTGTGGGCGATCGCGGCCGTGCTCGTGATGCTGGTGCGCCAGCCGCGGAAGCGTGCGCCGGCACCGCTGGCTGCCCCAACCCCTACGCCCGTCCCGAGCGATTCCGAGGAAGCTGCCGTGCTCCCACCTCTACTGCCCCAACCCGCAGCGAACACCCCTGTCCGCGCATTGCGCGACTACATGCAGGGGCCGCCGAGGCGCTAAGCAGCGCCTGAGGTTCGCGGGGACAGTCTCCCGCGATCGTGTACCGTTCGCCAGCGCGTGAGTGGATCGGGAGGCGAGCGATGGCTGAGCTTGATGGCAAGGTCGCGCTCGCCGTTGGAGCGACGCGCAAACGTGGCCTCGGTCGCGCGATTGCGACCACCCTCGCGGAGGGCGGCGCCGACGTCGCCGTCACGGGCACCGGCAGGCCGCCGTCCGAATTCCCGGAGGACGAGCAGCAGGAGGCTGGCGTGGGGCGCCCGAGGTGGCGGAGGAGTGCGCGAACTTCGGTGTTCTTTCGCACCACTGCGAGCTGGACGTCACCAGCAGCGAGGACATTCAGGCGACGGTCGCCGAGACGGTGAGGCGCATGGGACGCATCGACATCCTCGTCAACAACGCCACCTACCCGCGGGGCGATGACCGCGTGCCGCTGCCGGACCTGGACGATGACCTCTGGCGAAGGATCATTGACGTCAACCTCACCGGCACGATGCTGTGCTCGAAATACGTCGCGCGGCAGATGATTGCGCAGGGTGACGGCGGCAGCATCGTGAACATCTCATCGGTTGTCGGCGCTCGCGGGGGCGCGAACACCGCCGCGTACGCCACTGCGAAGGGCGCACTCCACATCCTCACGGGTTCGCCGGCGGCAGAGCTAGGCCCTGAAGGCATTACCGCCAAGGTGGTCGCTCCCGGGTTCATCGACACCGCGCGCATCGACGAACTGCGCGAGGGTGACCGATGGGAGCGTCGACTGCGCACGATCCCGCCGCGCCGCGCCGGTACGGTGCGGGAAGTCGCGGACACTGTTCGTCACCTCTGTGGACCATCAACGCGCTGGCTCAGCAGCCAGACGATCTACATCGACGGCGGCGAGACGCGCTGAAACCGAGGAGCTGAGATGGACTTCATTCACTACGAGCACCACAACGAGCAGATCGCAGTGATCACCTTGAACCGGCCGGAGCGCCTGAACGCGCTCGGTAGCCAGATGCGGCTGGAGTTCGAGGAGGCGCTACAGGCCGCCGCTCGCGACCCGGAGGTGAGGGTGGCGATCGTCACCGGTGCCGGGCGCTCCTTCTGCGCCGGAGCGGACATCAAGGAGTGGGCGGCGGGCACCCCGCCGATCCGCCTTCCTCCGGAGGCCACGCAGTTCCTCAACGAGTACGGCACCGCCGACGTGATCAAACCGCTGGTGGCCGCGATCAACGGCCACTGCCTCGGCGCCGGACTGAACCTGGTGGCGACCCGTTGTGACATCCGCATCGCTGGCCAAACCGCCCAGTTCGGAATGCCCGAGGTCGCTCGCGGCACGATTGACCTCACGACGCCGTTCGCCCTCGAAGGCTTGCCTCGCGCGTTCCTTTCGGAGCTGCTCTACACCGGCGACCCGGTGACGGCGGAACGGGCGTACGAGGTCGGGCTGATCAACGCCGTGGTACCCGACGAGGATGTGATGGAGGCCGCGGTCAGCGTGGCGGAACGGATCGCCCGGCACTCGCCGGCGGCCGTGCGGGCGACAAAGCTCAACCTGCTGAAGACGTTCGAGGCGACCGAGGCCGCTCGGGTCTGGGAACAGCGCCTCAGAGAGCAGGTCTCCAGCTCCGGCGACACCAGCGAGGGAATGCAGGCATTCGTCGACAAGCGCAGCCCGCTGTGGGACCAGGGCGAGCCGCAGAGCGACGAGTCGCGCTGACCTCACGGTCGCGCCGCCGGCTACGCAGGGGGCAAGTTCAGCAGGCTCACCGCGTTGCCGCCCAGCCACTTCTCCATCACCTCAGGCTTCAGCGGGAGCGTCCACAACTCGCTCACCGCGCGTTCGAACGGGATCATGTTGTCGGTCGCGAACAGCACCTGATCCTGTAGCAGCGAATTGCCGAACTGCAGCAGCGTCTCCCAGCCGCCGCCCGGGGTGCCGATGTACTTCGGCGCGACGGCCCCGATCTCGATATAGACGTTGCGATGTTTCCAGGCGATACCGACCAACTCCGCAACCCACGGCCAACCACCGTGGTTGGCGACGATCGTGAGATCCGGAAAGTCGCACGCGATCTCGCACAGGGGCAACGGACGCCCGTACTCGATCGATCGGTCGTTCGAGAAGTTGATCGAAGTGTGGATCGTGACCGGAACGCCCAACTCCTGACACTTCTGGTACAGCGGGTAGAAGCGCTTGTCCTCCGCCTTCACCCGGTACGAGAACGGCTGCAGGTTGACCCCACGCATGCCCCGCTCCGTGACCTCACGCTCGACAACCGCTGCCATGTCGTCACCCGCGCCGGGGTTGACGGTGCAGTAGCCGGTGAGTCGGTCGGGATGCTCGCCGACGATGCGTGCGACGGCGTCGTTCATCGCCAGATAGTCGCCTGCAGCCCACTCCGCCTGCAGGACGGCGTGGTCGATGCCGGCCTCGGTCATCGCCTCGACCATCGCCGACGCGTCTGAGCCGCCTCCGCGGTCGCCCGCGTAGATGCGGCCGTAGTTCGCCAGATAGGAGCCCGCGTCACCACCACCGTCATCGCCCGACTGCCACTCCGACGCTGGAAGCGTCACCCGAAAATCAACGATCACCACTCACCGCCTCTGGCTCAGTCCGCCGCATTGCGCGACGACTGTAGCGGATCGCCCCTCGCTGATTCCACGGCGGAGGATCCACCCCGGCGATCACTCGCCTCACGAGTCGGGTACTCTCTCCGGGCGCACGAAGCTGGCGTGACGCGCCGAGGAGATCCAATGCGACACGACTTCACCGGAGACTGGCGGGACCACTACCGCTCTCGCCTGATGGACGCCGAGGAGGCTGCGGGCCTCGTGCAGTCCGGCGACCACATCTGGATCCCGCCCGGGCACGGCGCCCCGGTGATCCTCGCTACGCTCGCGGCTCGCACCGGTGAGGTCACCGATGTCGAGATTCGCGGCCTCGGGGTCCCGAACGGCGGCCTCTTCTCGGCGGAGGCCGCCAAGTCCTTTCACTACCAGGACCAGTTCGGCAACGCGTTCAGCCGCCCTCCGCTCGAAGACAAGATAATCGACTACCATCCCTACTGGCTGGTGGGCGGCCACAAGGCGCTCGACGCCAGCCGGGACGAGGCCTGGCCCATCGACAACATCCTGATCACTGTCTCGGAACCCGATGATGATGGCTTCGTCTCTGCCGGCTGCAGCATCTGGGACAGCATCACGACCTCACGCCGCGCGAAGCGGGTAATTGCGGCGATCAATCCGAGGACGCGGCACACGTACGGCGAGACGGTGCTCCATGTCTCGGAAATCGACGCGTTCGTCCCGGACGACCGCCCGTTCGCTCCTCCGGTGACGCCGGAGCACGACGCGACCGACGAAGCGTCGGCCGGTTACGTGAACG
>DASCRM010000054.1:0-18679 GCA_034406555.1 Dehalococcoidia bacterium
ACATCATGAAGCTCGCCCACCTCGTCGAGGACAAGGTGCACGCTCGCTCGACCGGCCCCTACTCGCTGATCACGCAGCAGCCGCTGGGCGGCAAGGCGCAGTTCGGCGGGCAGCGGTTCGGCGAGATGGAGGTGTGGGCGCTGGAAGCCTACGGCGCGGCCCACACGCTTCAGGAGATGCTGACCGTGAAGTCGGACGACGTGGTCGGGCGGGTGAAGGCGTACGAGGCAATCGTCAAGGGCGAGAACACGATGGAGCCCGGTGTGCCGGAGTCCTTCAAGGTGCTCGTCAAGGAGTTGCAGTCACTCGGTCTCAGTGTCGAAATCCTCAACGAGGAGCACGAGGCCGTCGCCTTCTCCGAGGACTACATCGAGTCGATTCCGTCGCTCGGTATCAATCTCTCAGGTCGCGAAGCGGAGGACGCTCTTGCTTGAAGTAAATGACTTCAACGCCATCAGGCTCTCGCTGGCATCGCCAGCGCAGATTCGGTCATGGTCGTACGGCGAGGTAACCAAGCCGGAGACGATCAACTACCGCACACTCAAGCCCGAGAAAGATGGGCTTTTCTGCGAGCGCATCTTCGGCCCGCAGAAGGACTTCGAGTGCTACTGCGGCAAGTACAAGCGCGTCCGTTACAAGGGCATCGTCTGCGACAAGTGCGGCGTCGAGGTCGCGCGCAGCAAGGTGCGCCGCGAGCGCATGGCGCATATCAACCTCGCTGCCCCGGTAGCGCACATCTGGTTCTCCAAGGGCGTACCCAGCCGGCTCGGCCTGCTGCTCGACGTCCCGCCGCGCGCACTGGAGCGGGTGCTCTACTTCGCCCAGCACGTGATCACGGAAGTGAACGACGAGGCGCGTCAGCACGCGCTTGAGCTGCTGCACAACGAGATCGACGAAGAGGCGAGCAAGCGCGAGGGTGAAAACTCGATGCGCGTCGAGGTGCGCGAGGAAGCGCTCGAGCAGGAGATCACCGAGATCCAGCGCCGCAAGGACGAGGAACTCGCCACCGCCGACGAGGAGATGGCTACCGCCGTCGATGAGACCGTCGCGGAAGCTGCGGAGCTCGGGAAGGACCTCGAAGGACGCAAGAACGAGAAGCTCCGCGGCAAGCTCGTCTTCCGCAAGGAGACGATCGCCGCGCGCAGCGAGGTGATCAAGGCCGGCACGCTGAAGACGCTTCGCGATGTCGCCCGTCAGCTCGTCGGCGCGATCGAAGAGAACACCGCCAACAAGAAGGCGGACGTGCAGATGGCCGCCGAGGCCGCGATCCAGAAGAAGCGCGACGACGCCTTCAAGGAGCTGGAGCCGCTGCGCGAACAGATCGCAGAGGTCCGCAACGCCGTCTCGGACGAATACTCCGAGCTGGTGAAGCGACTGGAGAAGCTGCGCGACCCGCTGGAGGCCGACGCACTCACGATCCTGGCCGAGGCAGAGCACTCCGAACTGGAAGAGCGCTTCGGCCTCGTCTTCAAGTCGGGGATGGGCGCGGAAGCGATCCTCGCGATCCTCGAACGGCTCGACCTCGACGGACTGCGCGTGAAGCTGCACGAGGAGATCGCGACCACGAAGTCCGCTCAGCGACTGAAGAAGGCGCAGAAGCGGCTACGAGTGATCGAGTCACTGCGACGTTCCGGCAACCGTCCGGAGTGGATGGTCATCTCCGACCTGCCGGTACTGCCGCCCGACCTGCGGCCGATGGTGCAACTGGACGGCGGCCGTTTCGCGACCTCCGACCTCAACGACCTCTACCGCCGCGTGATCAACCGTAACAACCGGCTGAAGCGGCTGCTCAACCTGGGCGCGCCGGAGATCATCATCCGCAACGAGAAGCGGATGCTGCAGGAAGCCGTCGATTCGCTGATCGACAACGGCCGTCGCGGCCGTGCCGTCAGCGGCTCCGGCAACCACAAGCTGAAGTCGCTGTCCGACCTGCTGAAGGGGAAGCACGGCCGCTTCCGGCAGAACCTGCTGGGTAAGCGCGTCGACTACTCGGGACGGTCGGTGATCGTCGTCGGGCCCGACCTCTCGCTCGGCCAATGCGGGCTGCCGAAGAAGATGGCGCTCGAACTGTTCAAGCCGTTCATCATGCATTCGCTCGTCCGCAAGGGACTGGCGCACAACATCAAGAGCGCGAAACGCATCGTTGAACGCGCACGCTCGGAGGTCTGGGACGTGCTCGACGAGGTGATTCAGGACCGTCCGGTGCTGCTGAACCGTGCGCCGACGCTCTGGCGGCTCGGCATCCAGGCCTTCGAGCCTGTGCTCGTCGAAGGTTCAGCGCTGCAGCTCCACCCGCTCGTCTGTTTCGCGTACAACGCGGACTTCGACGGCGACCAGATGGCCGTCCACGTCCCGCTCTCGTACGAGGCGGTGGCGGAGGCGCGCCAGGTGATGCTCAGCACCAAGAACCTGCTCTCGCCGTCCGACGGCGAGCCGATCATTGCACCGACACTGGACATGGTGCTCGGCTGCTTCTACCTGACGTTCGAGCCTCTCAGCACCGCCGACGATGTTGAGAACTCACGCGCATACAACTTCAACGCGATCAAGATGTCCTACGACCTAGGGCACATGAAAATTCACGACCGCGTGCGTTTCCAGGACAACGGGCGGTCGTTCAACACCACCGTCGGCCGTGTCCTCTTCAATGAGATCGTGCCGGATGAGATCGGGTTCCTCGACGAATTGATGGACAAGAAGGGCCTGCGCGAACTCGTCGCCCGCATCCACGAAGAAGTGGGGCCGGAAGCGACCGTGGAGTTCGTCGACAAGATCAAGGACATCGGGTTCCGCTACGCGACGCAGTCCGGGATCAGCATCGCTGCCAGCGACCTCGATGTCTCGATTGGCAAGACGGAGCTGATGGCCGCCGCCGACGAGAAAGTCGATGAGCTGGCGGATCAGTTCCAGGCCGGGCTGGTGACGGAGAACGAGCGCTACCGAGGCGCGATCGACGTCTGGGCGGAGACCACGAACCGCATCCAGGAGGCGATCCAGACCAACCTCCCGCCCCAGAGCCCGCTGGCGATGATGTCCAACTCCGGGGCGAAGGGGAACATCACGCAGGTGCGCCAGATGGCGGGGCTGCGTGGTCTCATGACCGACCCCTCCGGTCGCATCATCGACCTGCCGATCCGTTCGTCGTTCCGCGACGGACTCTCTGTGCTGGAGTACTTCATCTCCACGCACGGTGCCCGCAAGGGGCTAGCGGACACGGCGCTGCGCACGGCGGACTCCGGGTACCTCACCCGCCGCATGATCGACGTCGCACAGGACCTCGTGATCCGCATGGACGACTGCACTGAAGAAGGTGGCCCGATCCCCGGTGTCTGGCTCCGCGAACACGCGGAGGCCGGCATCCTCGCCACGCTTGATGAGCGCCTGACCGGCCGCTGGACGGGTGCAGCAATCGCCGACCCCGAGAGCGGCGAGGTGCTTGTCGAGGCGAACGAGGAGATCACGGTCGAGATGGCGGTCCGCATCGCGGAGTCGACCATCGGGCAGGTCTACGTCCGCTCGCCAGTCGCCTGCCAGGCACGGCGCGGCGTCTGCCAGAAGTGCTACGGCCGCTCACTCGCAACGGGCGAACTCGTCGCGATGGGCGTCGCTGTCGGCATCATCGCCGCGCAGTCGATCGGCGAGCCGGGCACCCAGCTCACGATGCAGACTTTTCACACCGGTGGTGTGGCCGGCGGGCAGGACATCACGTCCGGCCTCCCTCGCGTCGAGGAGATTTTCGAGGCGCGCGTGCCCAAGGGGCAGGCCGTGATGTCGGAGATCGATGGCATCGTCGAACTCTCGCGTGATGGCGATCAGCGTCTGATCTCGGTCTCCCACACAGAGGTCTACGATCAGCTCTTTGAACTGCCTGACGAGATGGAGCCGACGGTCGAAGACGGCGAAGTCGTCGAAGCCGACCAGATGCTTGCCGCCGCTCCTGACCCGAAGCCGGAGCCCGGCGAGAAGAAGAAGAACCGCAAGAAGCAGCTCCCCGTCGTGCGGCTGGAAACACCGGTCGAGGGCACGGTTCAGTTCGTGCGCGACGGACGCAAGAAGCGCCCGACGCACTTCAAGGTGATCACGGAAGACACCGACCTCCGCGAGTACCCGATCGCCGCCGCATCACGCGTGCGGGTCGAATCGGGCGAGTTCGTACACGCCGGAGACCAACTCACGGAGGGGTTCCTTAACCCTCAGGACGTGCTGGCAATCCGCGGTGCTGGCGAGGTCGCGAAGTACCTCGTCGAGGGTGTGCAGCAGGTCTACCGCTCACAGGGCGTGAACATCAACGACCGTCACATCGAGGTGATCGTGCGGCAGATGCTGCGCAAGGTCACCGTCGAGGAGGTGGGCGACACGGAGATGCTCAGCTCAGAGATCGTCGACCGCTGGGCGTTCGAGGATGCGAACGCTCGGGCAATCTCAGAGGGTGGCGAGCTGGCGACCGCGGTCCCGGTGCTGCTGGGCGTCACCAAGGCATCACTGAACACGGACTCGTTCCTCTCGGCCGCCTCCTTCCAGGAGACGACACGGGTGCTGACCGATGCCGCGATCTCCGGCCGCACGGACTACCTGCGCGGCCTCAAGGAGAACGTGATCATCGGCAAGCTGATCCCGGCACGAGCGGAGATCACGGTCGAACGGCCAACGCCTATCGCCGAGATTCCGATTCCGGAGTCACTGTTGCTGCCGTTCCTCTTCGATTTCGAGCGCGAAGACCGCATGGCGGAAGAGGCTGCGCTGGAGGCCGCCGGCGGGCCAACGGCACCGGAACTGGCGACCTCGTTCGTCGCAGACCCGGACTAGCTCCGCAGCGACCAGCCGAGAAGCGAATCAAGAGGCCCCGTCCAATGGACGGGGCCTCTTCTTATCCGGCCACATCGTCGATACTGCGCCTGTTGAGGGGAGCCACCGATCCGGTACCTGCCAGCCTCGCTCTCGGCTCGCACATCGGGACTCGGCGTGAGGGCCGTCGCTAGCGCCGCAGCTACCGGCGTGCTGTACGTGCTGTGGCTGGCTGTCGGGGATCGCGACTTCAACATCGCGGTCGTGCTGCTCGCTCCCGCGCTGCTGGGTGCCGCACTCTCGATGCCAGGCATCAGAGATCGCTCGTACCTCCTCAATGCGCTGGCCGGCAGTCTCACGATCGGCGCAGTCGCCACGCTGTCCGTCGCGGGGAACGAGCAGCCGATCTTCCAGCCGACGCTGGAGTTCGCCCTGTCGACGCTGTTCGCGGGAGCCGGAGCAGCTCTGTTCGCGTTGCTCGCCGTCACCGTGCGGTCGCTGAGACACCCGCAGGCACTGGTCCGCCCTGACGCTCTCACCGCGCGCGCCGCTGGCGTTCCTACGCGGCCAACGCAGCGGCCGCGACAGCAGGCATGGCAGGCGTAGTCGCGACGGACAGTGTCTCGGGTGACCTCGACTCTCCCGCCATCGTCGTTTTCGTAGGGACATTCATGGCGTTCTTCATCCTCGGTGCGCTTAGTGCGCCTGTGATTGCTGCGCTGGGGAGAGTGGCGATCCCGTCCCGCCGTACGCCAGCGGACAGGCTGCGATGAAGTGGCTCGCCGTCGCAAGCGCGGTGCTGCTCCTCACGTGCAACAGCGACGCGTCGGCTGCTCCGCCCACCGCGGCCGCAACGACGACCGCAGCAGCCACGGCCACGCCACAGCCGACGCCAACGCAGGCCGCGAGGCCGGCGGCGACTGAGACGCCCGTGCCGACGATCATCATCGCTGCCGTCGGCGACCTGATGATCGCCCGCGACGTCACCACACTGATGCAGCAACACGGCGCGGCGTACCCGTTCGAGCGCGTGCTGCCGCTGTTCGAGGGTGCCGACCTGCTGATCGGGAACCTCGAAGGCACCTTCACCGACCGCGGCGACCCGCTCGACAAGTTCTACCCGTTCCGCACTCCACCCGAATTCGCCGAGGCGCTAACGCTAGCCGGTTTCGACGCTGTCTCATTGGCCAACAACCACAGCTATGACTTCGGGCTGACGGGCCTCGAGGACACACTCGCCACGCTGGCAGCCACGCCCGTCATCGTGGCACTGCTCAGCTTCAACGACATCGGCGAGACTGCTTCGCAGAGACCGACGGCGCTCGCGTGGCGCGCGCCTCCCTCACCAACGCGGTAGAGATTGAACTCGCGGCCACCTGGGCCGAGAACGTGATCGTCACCGTTCACGCCGGCACGGAGTATTCACCTCGACCGACCGAGTGGCGACGCGCTCGAGTTCGCGCCGCGATCGATGCGGGCGCGGACGTGGTGATCGGACATCACCCGCACGTGCTCCAGCCGTGGGAGCGGTACAACGGCGGCGTCATCTCCTACAGCCTCGGCAACTTCGTCTTCGACCTCGATACGGACGACCTCGCGACGCTCGACAGCGGGCCATTCGAGACGGCAGTGGCGATGATCACGCTCTCGCCCGACGCGCCGCCAGAGGTCGAGTTCCGCCCGGCCTACATCGACCCGCTGGAGAACCGCCCTCGCCCGGCCACCACCGAGGAAGCGGCGGCGATCAGCGAGGTGTTGAGGGACGTCACGCCGCAGCGAGATCCGTGCCTACGGCTGCAGCCGCGCTGACTGCCACGGGCCGCCGTCGGAAGCCCGAGTAAACGCGAGGCGGTCGTGCAGGCGGTCGTCGCGGTGCGTCCAAAACTCGTAGCGGTCGGGCGTCAACCGGTAGCCGCCCCAGTGTGATGGGCGGGTGACAGGGAAGTAGCCGAAGCGGAACTCCAGCTCTCGGTGCCGCTGCTCCAGCTCCTCGCGAGACCCGATCGGCTCGGACTGGTCGGAGAGCATCGCGCTGATCTGGCTGCCCTTCGCCCGCGCGTCCCAGTAGGCGTCCGACTCCGTGTCCGAGAGCGGTGCGACCGTCCCCTCCACGCGTATCTGGCGGCCAAGCGACTTCCAGTGCCAGACCAGCGCCGCGAACGGGTTCTCCGCGAGTTCGTGGCCCTTTTGCGACCGTGTGTTGGTGTGGAACTCGAAGCCGCCGCCATCGCTCGGACGGACGAGCACGACGCGGCCGGAGGGGCGACCCGCCGCCGTCGCTGTCGCCAGGTGCGCCGCCTCCGGGAGGTCGGGCTCAGCGCGTTCGGCCTGGGCAAACCACTCGAGGACCAAGGTCAACGGATCCTGCTCGGTCATGGGCGCTCCTCCTCACACACTCTCAGCCCGGGGGTGGAGCAGTTGCAAGAGCCGGCAGCGGGACCGAGGCCTCGCGGGTTGTTACGCGACCAGTTCGTCGGTCCCGCGTTGAATGAAGATCTCCTCATCCTGTTCGAGGACGCGGATCACCGTGACGACGCGGCTGCGAGCCTCTGCGACCAGACTCACGCGTACCGGGCCCAGCGCGGCCATATCGTCCTTCACCATCGCGCCCGCGCGCTCCAACATGTTGTCGAGGACGTGCAGCGTGACTTCCTTGGATGTTCCCTTCAGCGCCAACGCCAGATCCTTGCTGTCGATGTCCCGGAGCGCGCGCTGCACCGAACGCCCATCGAGCAGCACGATGTCGTCGAAGACGAACATGCGTCGGCGAATCTCTTCGCCAATCTCACCGTTCGCTGCGTCAATGCGGCCGGTGATGCCACGTTCCGTCACGGGATCGAGCTGGCGCGGGATGTCGACCAGCGAGTCGACCCCACCCGCATCGAGGTGCTCGACCTTGCCGCCGCGGAGTGAAGAGCCGATACGGCCGCGCAGCAGGGCATCGAGTGCGTCCACCACGTCGGGGGCCGCGCGATCTAGCTGCGCCATCCGAACGATCACGTTCGCCAGTACCTCGTCGGTCAGCCCGCTCAACAGCCTCGACGCTGCGTCCGCGGAGAGGTGCGAGAAGATCACGGCCAGCGCCTGTGGCGGCTCGTTCTGGATCGCGGCCAACGCATCGCGTTCGTCGAGCTGCACCAGGTAGGCGAACGGCTTTGCCCCGGAGCTCGCCCCCATCCCATTGAGCATCTCCAGCGCACGATCTGCGCCGATCGTGCGCTCCAGCATGTCCAGCGCGTACTGGACACCACCGACGGAGGCCACGTTGCCTCCGTGCATATCGCAGTAGAGGTCGCTGAGCACATCCTCGCGCTGTATCGGCGACAGCTGGCCGATTCCCAGCGTCTCCCACGTCAACTGGGAGACATCCTCGTCGGACATCCGCGAGAGGACGTTCGCGCCGAGCTCTGGGCCGAGGGCGACCAGTAGCGCGGCCGCACGCTTGCGACCACTCCCCGTGTACTGCGGCCCGCTGCGGTCGGCTGCGGACATCAGTCCTCGCATTCGTCGATTGATCACGTGTCGCTACGCGGTGGTACCTCGTGATCATCGGCAAGATAAGAGTTCTGACGAGGGGCTGATTTCAGGCCGTGGAGCGCGGTCGCCGTGGGTGCCGGTCAGATCACGTCCGCTTCACGCATTTCGCCGATCGCGTCCCAGTCGTAGCCGAGTTCGAGCAGCACCTCCTCGGTGTGCTCGCCGAGCTCGGGCGGGCGTACTCCAGGCACCGGCGGCGTCTCGCTCATCCCCAGCGGGTTGCCGACGAGCCGCGCCTCCGTGCCGTCGTCCCCCTCGAGGTCGGCGACGTAGCCGTTGGCGAGTGCCTGCGGATCCTCTGCGACGGCCGCATAGTCCTGCACAATCTGGAAGGCGACCTCCTCCCCGTCCAACCGGCGCGCCCACTCCTCGTCAGTTCGCGTCAGTAGGATCGGGGTGAGCGCGTCGATAAGCTCGTCCATGTGCAGCGCGGCCGTGCGAGGGTCCGCGAATCGCTCATCGTCAGCCAGCTCGGGCGCGTCGAGCGCGCGGAAGAGCGCGGCCGAGGGGCCGCCACCGAAGCCGAAGATGTGGCCGTCCGCGGTGGCGAAGATGCGCAGCAACGAGACGCGCGAGAGCGAGGGGTGCCCGCCGGCAATGCGGTCGTACTGCACATCGCCCACCAGCTGGTACGTCAGCTCCGCCGACTGCGCCCAGATCTGCGCGCCATAGAGCGATGAGTCGACGCGCTGCCCGCGTCCGCTCTGCTCTCGCCAGTAGAGCGCCGCGAGGATGCCGGAGCACAGCACCTGTCCGGCCATCGAATCGGCGATCACGGCACCGGCCAGCGTCGGAGTCTCGGGAGTCCCGGTGGCAGCGACGAGGCCGCCTGCCGCCTGCCCGTACGGGTCGGTGCCACCGCGGTGTGCGTCCGGACCCTCCGGCCCGTAGGCCGATCCGTTCGCGTAGATCAGCCGCGGGTTGATCGCGGCGCAGTCGTCGTAAGAGAGGCCCAGCGCGGTCATCGAACCGGGGCGCAGCGAGGCGATCATCACGTCGCTGCGCTCCACCAATCGCTGGACAACCTCCAGCCCCTGGAGGTGCGAAAGGTCCAACGTGACGCTGCGCTTCCCCCGGTTGTGCGCGATGTAGTACGGGGCGCGCGGATCCTCGAACGACATCGGGATCGACCGGGCGTGGTCGCCACGGCCACGCGGTTCGACCTTCACTACCTCCGCGCCCATGTCGTGCAGCATCGCCGCGCACTGCGGCCCGAGCACCAGCTGAGCGAACTCGATCACGCGGATGCCCGCCAGCGGGCCGCTCACAGGGGCCACGCTCCGATGTCTCCGTAGGTGCAGGCGCTGATCGTCATCAGGCTGTAGCCTTCCGTTACTCGACGCCCCGCACAGCCTTCTGCTGAGAGGAACTCGGCATGCCGCCCAGTTTCGGAGAGATAGTAGACGACCTCGCCGCCGAACACGCGGCACTCGCTCCGGCGCTCACGCAGCTGACCGCCAAGGAGTGGGAACGCCCGACACACGCGCCCGGCTGGTCAGTGCGCGATCAGGTCGCCCACCTCGCGATGTTCGACGACCTCGCCGAGCTCGGCCTGCGCGACGACGCGGCGTTCGAGGCCCGCGTCGGCGCGGGTGAGCTCGATGGCTATATGGAAGCCGCGCGAGAGCGCAGCCACGACGACCTGCTCGGCTGGTGGCAAGGCGCGTCGAACGCGCTGATCACGACGGCCCGCGCCGCCGACGCGAAGAAGCGCTGCCCGTGGTTCGGGGTGGAGATGGGCGCGGTCTCGTACGTGACGGCCCGGCTGATGGAGACCTGGTCGCACGGCCTCGACGTGATCGATGTGGTCGCACCAGATCGAGCGGACGGCGACTCGCTGCGACACATCTGCCACCTCGGCACTCGCACCCGGTCGTACTCGTACCAGGCGCACGACCGGCCGATGCCACCGGTGGAGATCTACGTCTCGCTGACGCTGCCCTCCGGCGCGCAGTGGACGGACGGCGACCCGGAGAACGAGCAGCGAGTGGAGGGCACGGCCGTCGACTTCTGCCGGCTCGTCACACAGCGTCGCCACATCGCCGACACCGCCCTCGTGGTGACGGACGGGGCAGCCTCGGAGTGGATGAGCATCGCGCAGGCTTTCGCGGGCCCACCGGGCGAGGGCCGCCAGCCGGGCCAGTTCCCGAAGGACGCCTGAAGCTAGACGAGCGTGATCGGTACGCCGACGCGCTCGCGCGTCTCGGCGAGGCGGTCCGCCTGCGTGGTGTCGCCCGAGCGCTTCATTTCGACCAGCTCTGAGACCTTGTGCGCGCATGCGCCGTTGATGTCCTGGTGCCCGCAGACGTTGCAAGGGTCGCACTTGCAGTCGAGTGTGATCTCCTCGTTCAGGGTCTTCAGCCACTCGCCTCGCAGATACGACTTCTGGGTGCCGGAGTCGATGTGGTCCCACGGCAACGGCTCCCAGAGGTCGCGGTCGCGGTAGGCGTATTGCGCCGGATCGACGCCCTGCTGCTCGAACGCTCGCTGCCAGAGCGACCAGTCGTGGTGCTCCGACCATGCGTCGAACTTCGCGCCCAGCTTCCAGGCGTCGTGCACGACCTCGGCGACCCGCCGATCGCCTCGCGACAGCACCGCCTCGAGCAGTGACTTCTCCGGGTCTTCCCAGCTGAACTGCACTTTTGCCTTGCGGCAGGCGTCCTTCAGCATCTGGTGGCGGCGGGAGAGCCTCTCGGCGTCGCACTGGGCGACCCACTGATACGGCGTATGCGCCTTCGGGATGAAGTTGCTAGTCGAGACGCGCACCCGTGCGCGGCCGCCGATGTTCTGCTTGCCCAGCCGCTTCACCTCCGTGGCGATGCGGCCGATCTCCTCAACATCGAAGTCGGTCTCCGTCGGCTGGCCGACCATGAAATACATCTTCACGGAGGTCCAACCGTTGGCGAACGCGTGCTCGGCCGAGGACAGCAGGTCCTGCTCCGTCACGAGCTTGTTGATCGTGTTGCGCAGCCGCTGCGACCCCGCCTCAGGCGCAACCGTCAGCGTGTGCTTCTTGCCTCGCGAGACGGCGTCTGCCACCTCCACCGAGAACGAATCGACGCGCGTCGAGGGGATCGAGATCTTCAGCCCGCGATCGCGGTAGGCGTCCATCAGCGCGTTCACCATCGGCACGATGTCGCGATGGTCGGTGGTGGAGAGGGACATCAGCGAGAGCTCGTGGTAGCCGGTGTTGTCCAGCAGCTCCCCGGCCGCGCGGACGACCTCCTCGACGGAACGCTCACGCGTCGGGCGATAGATCATGCCGGCCTGGCAGAAGCGACAGCCCTGCGTGCAGCCGCGCGGGATCTCGACGACGGCGCGGCCGTGGACGACTTCCATGAAGGGCACGATCGGCTTCGTCAGCGGGGGCGGCAGCGTCTGCATCACCCGTCGCGTGATCCGCTCCGGCGCGGCGTCGTCGATCGGGAACGTGCCTTCGAGCGCCCCATCGTCGCGATAGCGCGGCTCGTAGAGCGAGGGCACGTAGACCCCTGGAATGCCCGCCAGCGCGCGATGAAGCTCCAGTCGAGGCCCGCCACCAGCTCGCTTCCACTCGCCTACCAGATCGACGATCTCGCCGAGCACCTCCTCGCCCTCGCCCAGTGCGAAGGCGTCGAAGAAGGGCGCGAACGGCTCCGGCTCCAGCGCGAGCGAGCCACCACCGAGCACGATCGGCTCGTCGTCGCCTCGGTCGGCGGTGCGGACGGCGATGCCTGCGACGTCGAGGATGTTCAGAACGTTGGTGGCACACGCCTCGTACTGGAGCGAGATGCCCAGCAGGTCGAACTCGCGGATCGGATGCCGCGTCTCCAGCGAGCGCAGCGGCTCATTGTTCGCGCGCAACAACGCCTCGAGATCGGTCCACGGCGAGTAGACACGCTCGCAGAGCGCGTCGTCGCGACGGTTGACGATGTCGTAGAGGATCGCCAGCCCGAGATTCGACATGCCGAGGTCGTAGATGTCGGGGTACGCGAGCGCGACGCGCAGGTCGTACGCGTCCCACTGCTTCGTGCTGGAGTGCAGCTCACCACCTGTGTAGCGGGAGGGGCGGGCGACGCGGCCGATCAGTGCCTCGTAAGTCGACGTCATGGGACTCGCAGGGGTTTTCGCAGTGCCCGGTGGACTATCGAGGTTAGATGGGGCAGCGAGAGGCGACAAGGCAGCCGGTGCTAACAGCTCTCACGTCGCTGCCGGGCGCTGCAACGCAACGATCAGCGCCTCTGGCTCTCCCGCACTCACGGCGATCTGGCGACATCGCACGGGGAAGAAGACTAGTCGCACCCATCGCGGCTCGCGCAGTGCGACTTCGACGACGCCGCTGCACGCGCCGATCAGTCCAACGGTGCCGCGCAGGGTGTACCGTCAACCCCAACCCAGCGGCCAAGCCCAGCCAGGTAGCCGCGCTCCTGCGACGCCATCGCTGGGAATTGCGAGTCGAAACAGCGGTCCCATACGGAACGTCATCGCGCCCTCACCGACCTTCACATAGCAATTGGAGCGGCGCGCGAAGAAGAGCAAGAACAGCACCCGCAGCAGCGGATGACTCAGCCTGATGGGGAAGCGCTGAGCGGCCTTGATAGCTACCGGTGGAATCGTCTCGTTCGTCATCGTTGGTAGGCTAGCCGGGATCATCGTGCACACCCATGAGGTGTCGGCCATAGGGAGCTCGCCTGCAATGACAGCAGACTCGACCACCGCGATCCTGCTCTGCGCAGGCTCCTCCGCCCGCATGGGCGGCGAGGACAAGCTGTGGGCCGACCTCGGCGGCGAGCCGTTGATCGCTCACTCGCTGCGCACACTCGCCTCGCTCGACGCCATCGATGTTCTCGTGCTCGTCGCGCCGGCGCAGCGGCACGCGATGCTGCGCTCGCTGGCAGGCGAGGTGGCCGCCGAGCTCCGAACCGCTGAGGGCGGCGCGCGACGACAGGACTCGGTCGCTTCCGGCATCGCCGCTGCCCCGGACGCGGCCTGGTACCTGGTGCACGACGGCGCGCGTCCGCTGCTCAGCACAGAGGTCGCCTGCCGCACGCTCGACGCAGCGCAGGCGCACGGCGCTGCGCTGCCCGCAGTCGTGGTCGCCGACACCCTCAAACGTGTCGAAGACGGTGGCCGCATCCTCGACACTGTCGACCGCATCGATCTGCGTGCGGTGCAGACCCCGCAGGCCTTCGCGGGCGACCTGCTGCGAAGTGCGCACGCGGGCAGCAACGAGGACGCGACCGACGACGCGATGCTCGTTGAACGCCTCGGCGAGCCCGTCTACGCCGTCGAGGGGGACGCCCTCAACCTCAAGGTGACGACACCCGCCGACCTCGCACTGGCCCGCGCGCTGCTCGCAACCGAACGGGGCGAGTGATGCGCATCGGGACGGGCTACGATGTCCACCGCTTCCGCGACGACGGCTCGACCGAGGGCCTGCGCCTCGGTGGCGTCGATGTGCCGGGCGCACCGCAACTCGACGGCCACAGCGACGGCGATGCGCTGATTCACGCGCTCTGCGACGCCCTGCTCGGCGCGGCCGGCGAGGGCGACATCGGCCAGCACTTCCCGCCCGGCGAGGCGGAGACGCGGGGCGTCGACAGTCGCGAGTTGCTCACCCGCATCGTGTGTCTGATCGCCGCGCGCGGCTTCCGCGTCCACAACGCCGACACCACCGTGATTGCAGAACAGCCAATGCTCTCTCCGCACCTGATCGCGATGCGCGACTCGCTCGCCCACACCCTCAGCGTCGAGCCCTCGGCGGTAAACGTGAAGGCGACAACCAACGAGGGCCTGGACGCGATCGGCGAGGGCCGCGCAATCGCCGCGATGGCCGTCGTGCTGATCGAGGAGATCGCACCGTAGGCAGGGAAGCGGCTTCGCCGCGCGGTGCCTTCTGGAAACCTACCCACCCGGTAAAAGCGGAGGCTTCGCCCCCTGCACCCCCGGGTTTGCATTGCCGACACGTCGCCGCTTCCGCCTCCAACAGTGATCGGAACGGCCCAGATCGCTCGCAACGATCTCGTTCACAGCATCTCCGCTCATCCTGAGTCCGTCGAAGGATGACTACGGCACATTCCTCGTGGCGATGGCCCAAGTCGAGCCGTACTCGCCACCACAGTCTCCGAAAGGGGGTACTGGGCGAAGCCCCGTCAATCTACGGGCGGGTGGGTGGGCTCCAATCCAGAAATCACAGCGCGGCAAGGCCGCGTCCGAATTTCCCTCACCTCTCGACGCTGAAGCGCGCGCGCGAGGTAACATAAATCGATGGAATTGAACGCACTCGGCCAGGCCAGCACCTGCGCGTGTCGCAGGGGGCGCACCTCATCCGGACCGACATCCGGTCGAGGCACACGCCCCGTCCTTCTTCGGGAAGGGCCAACCGCCGAACGCGACCACCTGCAAGGGATCCCCAATGGGTTGGTTCTCAGCCATCCGCGAAGACATTCGAGCCGCACAGACGCTTGACCCCGCGGCGCGCGGCGCCACTGAAATTTTGCTCACCTATCCCGGCGTCCACGCCCTGATCATCCACCGCCTCGCGCAGGCAATCTGGCGCACGGACGTGCCGTTGTTGCCTCGCTTGATCTCGCACCTCGGGCGGTTGCTGACCGGCATCGAGATCCACCCCGGCGCGCAGATCGGACAGCAGCTCTTCATCGACCACGGCATGGGCGTCGTGATTGGCGAGACGACGGTGATCGGCGACAACTGCCACCTGTTCCAGGGCGTCACGCTGGGTGGTACCTCGACCCGCCACGAGAAGCGCCACCCGACGCTCGAAGAGAACGTCGTCGTCGGCGCGGGCGCGAAGATCATCGGCGCGATCACGATCGGGGCGAACTCGATGGTCGGCGCGGGCTCCGTCGTCGTCTCGAACGTGCCGCCGAACGCGACCGTCGTCGGCATCCCCGCCCACGTAATCGCCTACACGAACCGCAGCAACGAGACGACCGAGCGGCTGCCCGACCCGGAATGGGACCGTATCGACGGCCTCGAGCAGCGGCTGACGCAGCTCGAACAACGGCTCGCGAAGCCCTCGACCGATGGCCCCGCGAGAGCGCCCGGCAACCGGTCCGACACGACGCCGGCCGAGCCGGAACGCGATCGATGAGGCTCACCAACACTCTGGCCGGCGAAGTGCAGGACTTCGAGCCGCCGGAGCCCGGCACGGTCGGCCTCTACGTCTGCGGAGTCACGCCCTACGCGGAGGCCCATGTCGGCCACGCGATGTCGGCGATCGTCTACGACGTCTTCGTGCGCTACCTGCGCTGGAAGGGCAACCCTCACGGCGGGCTCGTCGTCACCTACGTCACGAACTACACGGACATCGACGACAAGCTGATCGAACGCGGCCACGAGCTTGGTCGCGACCCGCTGGATCTGGCGCAGGAGAACATCGCCCGCTGGGAACGCGAACAGCAGGCGCTCAACCTGATCCCACCGAACGTGCGCCCGCGCGTGACTGAGGAGATCGAGAGCATCGTCAATCTGATCGAGCGGATTATCGACAACGATCACGCTTACGCGACCGCGGAAGGCAACGTCTACTACCGCGTCCAATCGAAGGACGACTACGGCAAGCTCTCGCACCGCCAGGTCGACCAGATGCTCACCGGTACGCGCTTCGAGCCCGGCGACGACAAGGAGTTCGCGCTCGACTTCTCCCTGTGGAAGGCAACGAAGCCGGGCGAGCCATCGTGGGGCTCACCGTGGGGCGAGGGCCGCCCCGGCTGGCACATCGAATGCTCCGCGATGGCGCAGCGCTACCTCGGCGACGAGTTCGACATCCACGGAGGTGGCCTCGACCTCGTCTTCCCGCACCACGAGAACGAGATCGCCCAGTCGGAGGCCGCGAACACCGGCTTCGCGCGCATCTGGATGCACAACGGCCTCGTCCAGCTGGGCGGCGAGAAGATGGCGAAGTCCGTCGGCAACGTCACCACCGTCGAAGAGGCGCTGACTGAGTGGGGTCCCAACGCACTCCGCCTCGCCATCCTCGGCAGCCACTACCACTCGCCGACGACACTCAGCGACGACGTGCTGGCGGCGGCCAACAGCGGCGGCGAGCGGCTGCGTACCGCGCTGCGAGAGGCGCCAGAGGGCGGCGAACCCGAACCGGATACCGCGCAGCGCGAGACCTTCATCGAAGCGATGGAGGACGACCTCGCTACGCCACGCGCGCTCGCCGTGCTCTTCGACCTCGCAAGGGTGATCAACAGTGGACGCGATGCCGGCCACGACGTGCGCGAGGCTCAGGGGACGCTGCGCGAACTCGCGGAAGTGCTTGGCCTGCGCCTCGATGACGCGCCCGCCGCCAAACTCGACGCCGCACGACTTGCGGCGGTCGTTGGCGACCCAGTGTTCCCTTACAATGGCGACATCCCTGATCAGTCGACATCGATGTCGGCCCTGGAAGTCATCGTCGAGTCGCTGGTCGCGAACAGAGAAACGGCACGCAGCCAGAAGGAATTCGCACTCGCAGATCAGATTCGCGACGCCCTCGCTGAGGCTGGTGTCGAGATCGAAGACACTGCGGACGGGCCTCGCTGGACGGCGCGCGCGTAAGCAATCGTGCACCAGGCGATCCGCGGGTGAGGTGGGTCACCCCCGAAGGAGGAAGAGACAGCGCGGCGTGGCCGCATCCGCACCGGTAGCGCCCGCATCGACCTCGGAAAATCACGTTGCTCGCCTATGGCGACGGGCCTATACTCTGACGGCATCGCTTTCCGGCGTTTGACAGTCGGGGGGCGATATTTGCTGTCAGGCGACAGACTGGTGTGCCAGGGCCCGAGTGGCGCAATGGCAGCGCAGCCGATTTGTAATCGGCAGGTTAGTGGGTTCGAATCCCCTCTCGGGCTCCAACACTGTGAGCCCCCAGAGTCGCCGGAGCCGGGCTGGGGTGGGAGAGTGGCTAATTCCAGCGGACTGTAAATCCGCCGCCTAACGGCTACGCAGGTTCGAATCCTGCCCCCAGCACCACCCAAATTCGATATCGGACTATCACTCAGAATCAGCCTTCAGCGATAATCAGGAGGACCTGGCCCTCATAGCTCAGTCGGTAGAGCGCGTTCTTGGTAAGAACGAGGTCAACGGTTCAAATCCGTTTGAGGGCTCCACTTCAAAGCCAGACGAAGGCACCAGACAACCACACAGCAACAGGCGTAGGAGAAGCAGATGGCACGGGAGCGATTCGAGCGGACGAAGCCGCACGCGAACGTAGGCACGATTGGTCACGTTGACCACGGCAAGACGACGCTGACGGCGGCGATGACCAAGGTGCTCGGTCTGAAGGGGTGGGCGGACTTCCGCGCATTCGAGACGATCGACAACGCCCCGGAAGAGAAGGCACGCGGCATCACGATCGCGATCCAGCACGTGGAGTACGAGACCGAGAACCGTCACTACGCCCACGTCGACTGCCCCGGCCACGCCGACTACATCAAGAACATGATCACCGGCGCAGCGCAGATGGACGGCGCGATCCTCGTGGTCGCAGCCCCGGACGGGCCGATGCCGCAGACGCGCGAGCACCTCTTGCTCGCCCGCCAGGTGCAGGTGCCATCGATCGTCGTCTTCATGAACAAGACCGACATGATGGACGACGAAGAGCTGCTGGAACTGGTCGAGCTTGAGCTGCGCGAGCTGCTCACCGACAACGAGTTCCCCGGCGACGACACCCCGATCATCCGGGGCAGCGCGCTGAAGGCACTGGAGTCCACCTCAGAAGACCCCGACGCCCCGGAGTACGAGTGCATCTGGGAGCTGATGAAGGCCGTCGACGAATTCATCCCGCAGCCGGAGCGCGCGGTGGACGAGCCGTTCCTGATGCCGATCGAAGACGTCTTCAGCATCAAGGGCCGCGGCACCGTCGTCACCGGGCGCATCGAGCGTGGCCAGGTGAAGGTGAACGAAGAAGTCGAGATCGTCGGCATCAAGGACACCGAGCCGGTGACCGTCACCGGTGTGGAGATGTTCAAGAAGCTGCTGGACTCCGGGGAGGCGGGCGACAACGTCGGCTGTTTGCTCAGGGGCAAGGAGCGCGACGAGGTGGAGCGTGGCCAGGTACTGGCTGCCAAGGGCTCTATCAACCCGCATCGCCTCTTCAAGGCAGAGGTCTACGTGCTCTCGAAGGACGAGGGAGGACGACATACCCCGTTCTTCAACGGCTACCGACCACAGTTCTACGTGCGTACGACAGACGTGACGGGAGTCGTGACCTTGCCGGAGGGCACGGAGATGGTGATGCCGGGTGACAACGTCACGATCGACATCGAGCTGATCACCCCGGTCGCCGTGGAAGATGGGCTACGTTTCGCCATCCGCGAGGGTGGCCGCACCGTCGGTGCCGGCGTCGTCACTGCAATCACCGAATAGA